>DATDEG010000273.1:0-2998 GCA_036523465.1 bacterium | reverse complement strand
CAGCCGCAGGTCGTGCTCTGTTCCGTGGAGCCCCTGCTTGAGCGCCCCGCAGACGGTCGTCGTCACCCCGCTGCTGTGCCAGTCGAAGCCCAATACGCATCCGAACGCCTGGAACCAGAACGGATCACCGAGCCGCACGAGGACGCATTCCGGCCCGCCGTCTTCGACGAGGGCGGCGACGATGGCGCGCGACAGCCGGGTCATCCGCTCGAACAGCCAGCGCGGCGCCTGCCCACCGTGCAGGGGGAAGATCGCCGTCCCGGTCCGCCTCATGAGCGTAGTCTCCTGCTTGACGGCAGTGCGCCGAACAGTGGTAGGCTAGGCATGGCGAACATTAGTTCGTATATACGGCTGGCAACTCCTTCTCTGGTGTGACGATGCTTGCGCAGCGAGCATTCCTGCCTGAAATCATCGCCGGGCCCGCCGTCTTCGCAGGGGACGATGCCTGTCTGACCATCGCGCTGCTGGCCGGGCTTCGCGGGCTGGGTCCGGATCGTCCGCTGCTCATCGTGGATGGAGCCAACGCGTTCGACCCGTTCCTCGTCTCCGATCTGGCCCGGAAGTCGGGTATGGCGCCGGCGACCCTGTTGGAACGCATCCGGATCTCGCGGGTGTTCACCTGTCATCAGCTCGAGGCGCTGCTGCGAGGACGGCTGCAGGCCGCGGTCTCGCAGTTCCAGGCCGGAACGGTGTACTTCTCCGGACCGCTCGATCCGCTGCTTGACGAGGACGTGGCGGTCGGCGAGGCGCGGCGGATCTTCCGCCTCATTCCACCTGTACTGCGACGGTTGAGCGCGACAGGGATCGTCACAGTGTGCGCCTGCCCGCCTCCGGTGACGATGACCGGCCGTGAGGAACTGTTTCCGGCGCTGTGCGAGACGGCCCGCTGGGTATTCACTGTGGCGCGGGCAGGAGATCCAGCGCGCCGGCGAGGCGTCTCATCTGAGAGCATCCGTATCACCTGCACGAAGCCGTCGCCCGGCGAGTGGATGTGGGAGCCGCAGATCGGGTTAGTGGCGCCGAGGAGGTGGTGGTGAGCTCGCGGAAGGGGGAGTCTGAGGGGGAACGCCGCGCGTGCGTTCCCCCTCGGTCCTTATCAAGTAGGAACAGCGATAAGGCGGCTTTCTGACTGGGGGGTGGTGGTGTCATGGGCCGGACGACCCAGACGATGACGCAGCTCGTGGCGCAGGAGGAGGCATACTGGGCGCCGTTTCGCCGCGCGCTGCGCAAGGAGGATCAGGAGATCTTCGACCGGCTCTTCGCCGCGGCACGCCATCACTCTGCGCCGGCACATTACGCCTCTCATGCCACGCCGTTCGATTCGATGCTGCTCGCGATGCTGCTGGAAGCGATGAAGATGGTCGACGTGCTGCGGCAGCGCATGGACCGACTGGAAACAGGGAACGGGGAACCGGGAACCGGAAACGGAGCCCTCCCTGCGCTGACGGCGGGCAGTCCCGGCAGCGGCGCCTGATCAGCTGGCCCGCGCGATTCCATGATAGTGGAAGGCTGGCTGTTCGACGTCTATCCGCACCGCGACGGGATGGTGGTATGGGTGCTGGACACCGACCGCCGGCCGCACCGTCTGCTGCACCCCTACCAGCCGGTGATGTATATCGCTGGCCCGCGGCAGGCGATCGAGGCCGCGGGCAGAGCTGTGGCTACGCTCGGCGTGCCGGTTGGGCTGCGTCCGGCACGGCAGCGCGAGTTGATGACAGGAGAGGAAATTCCCGTCGTCCGCGTCGCGGTGGGCAGTCCCGTGGCATACCCGGCCGCCGCGCAGCGCCTGGCACATGTGGCGCATCTGACGCTGTTCAATTGTGACGTTCCGGTTGGACGGCTGTTCTTCTACGAAACCGGGCTCTTCCCGCTCGCGCACTGCCGCATCGAGCACGCCGAAGGTGTGATCCGTGCGATTGACATGCAGGGCGGACCGAAAGACCTGGAGTATGCTCTTCCGCCGCTGACGAGGCTGCGCCTGCGGTTGGTTCCCGCTTTCAACGGCGACACATCAGCCAGCCCGACCCATGGACGGCGGGGACTGATCGAGATCGGAGTGGACGGCGAGACGGTCACCGTAGACGGTGATGATCCGGTGGAATGCCTGCGCAGCCTGAACCGGATGCTGGCCCGCTACGACCCCGACATCATCCTCACCGAGTGGGGAGACTCGTTTCTCCTTCCGCAACTACGCGCCCTGGCGGCGAGGGCGGGACTACCTCTGCGGCTGAACCGGGATACCGGCGGGACCGTGCGGACACGCCGCTCCCGCTCGTACGTCACCTACGGGCAGGTCGTCTACCAGGCCGGCGCACAGATGCTGCGCGGGCGCTGGCACATCGATCTTCGCAACTCGTTCATCTACAGCGAGTCCGAGATGGCCGGGCTGCTCGAGGTAGCGCGGCTGGCGCGCATCCCCGTGCAGGATCTCGCCCGGACCTCGACCGGAACGGCGATCAGCTCGATGCAGCTCAACCAGGCCGTGCACGACGGCATCCTCATCCCGTGGCGGAAGAGCGAGCCGGAGGGCTTCAAGACCGCGGCGCAGCTCATCGTGACCGACAAAGGGGGGCTCACGTATCAGCCCATCGTAGGCACGTACGAATCGGTCGGTGAGCTCGACTTCTCGTCGATGTATCCTTCCATGATGGCGAAATTCAATATCTCACCCGAAACCATCGGCTGCGCGTGCTGTCCCGACTCACGGATCCCCGAGATCAACTACACGGTGTGCCGGAAGCGCAAGGGCCTGGTGCCCCTCGTGCTCGACCATCTGCTTGAGCGCCGCATATACTACAAGCGGCGGAAGAAGGAGACCGTCGGAGAAGAGCGCGCGCTGTACGACCAGCGGCAGACGGCGCTGAAGTGGTGCCTAGTTACGTCATTCGGCTACCTAGGTTATAGAAATGCGCGCTTCGGGCGCATCGAGGCGCACGAGTCCGTCACCGCGTACTCGCGCGAGAAACTGCTGCAGGCAAGGAGATCGCGGAATCGCGCG
>DATDEG010000272.1:0-2496 GCA_036523465.1 bacterium | reverse complement strand
GTGATGGCCGTATCGAGGGTGATGGCAATCCGGTAGGCGATGTTGCCGGATTCCACAGAGATGCTCGGCTGGTCGCTGGACCTCTGGGCCGGTGTCACTGCGGTGATGACACCCCTGAGCGTCTGCCCCGTCGGCGGCGCTGGCGGTGGCGGGCCGGCGGGCGGTCCAGGCGGCGGTCCGGCCTGGCCGGTCGTGGAGATCAGCACCGTCCGGCTCTCGGCACGGTAGTCGACCGCGGCGCCGAGCGACTCGCTGATGAAGCGCAGCGGCACCAGCGTCCGGCCGCCCACGACCATCGGGGGAACATCCAGGGTGACGGCCCGCCCGTCGACGCGGGCGATCCGGCTACCGATCTGCAGCTCGACCAGCGTGGTCCCCCTGGCGGCGCGAACGGAGCGGGTCGCCGCGTTCCACTCGACGAACGCGCCGATCTTCTCGAAGATACCTCGCAAGGGCACCAGGACACGGCCGCCCTGGGTGATCGGCGGCTGGTCGAACAGGACCTGGTCCCCGTCGACGAATACGCGCACCGCACCCTGGGCGCCGGCGGACATGGTCAGCATACTGAAAGCGAGGACGACCACCATCATCAGAACAACTGGTGTCCGCGACGTCATCGTCTCATCACCCTTTTCGCCATCATGCCCTATTTCCGCATCTTCGAGATCTTTGATCCCTCGAGCGTCAGGTTGTACATGAGGCCCTTCTGACCCACCACGAACCCCACGATCGGCTGATTGAACTTCGTCGTATCCAGAGAGGCCTGGGCCCCCTGGTCGACCAAGACAACCGATCCATCAACGCCGGCCTGCCAGCCCTGCTTGGCGCGGAAGTCTGTGAGCGCCTTGTCCTGCAGGAACACGAGGATGATGTCCTTCCTCTGAGCCCCCAGCTGAAACCCGATCGAGGCGGAGGAGATGCTATAGTACGCGGCGGTCTTGCCGCGGATGCGCAGCGCGCCCTCTCCGTACTGCCCCCCGATTCCCGCGCCGGCCTGAAGAACGTCTGCAAACACGAGGACGCCCTTGGCGGCCTGGAGGAACTCCTTCGATCCTTTGACCTGCTTGGTGAACCGGTTCAGCGCCGCATTCACGCTTGCGTCGATCTCCCGCCCCGTTTTGGCCTGCGACACAGCCGGTACCATCATGCTGCCCAGGAGGGCGAGACAGAGCGCCCATACGATACTCCTGCCGAGGTTCTGTGCGCGCATCGTCATGGCTCCTTTCACAGACGGGTTCTTGAAAACTGACGCTCGAGGAATTCCACCATATCCCTCCCCCAATGCCCGTCGGGACCGCGGGATTCAGGGAGGAAGAGATCATTCCCGCCGGGATACACGCGGAGGGTCACATCTTTGCCCATGCGCCGCAGGGCGTCAGACAACTCCTCGACGAACCGCACGGGGGCTCCCTCGTCGTCGCGCGCTTGCTGAATCAGGATCGGCGCGGTGATCGTCTTCCCTGCGCGGAGCATCTCGCGCAGGAGCAGTCCGGAGTACTCGCCGGAATCGACCGCCTGGAGCACGATTGCTCTGAACGCGTCGGGGCGCGTGGACGCGGCCAGATACGTGTAGAGGCCCCCCAGCCCGTACCCTACGCCCGCGACCCGGCCACCGTCCACGAACGGCCGGCGCCTGAGAAACTCCACCCCCGCCACGATGTCGCCGGCTTCCTGCTGGGACCGCGCCGTCACGGCGAGAAGGAGCCGGAGCCCGCGTCGGTTGCCGATCGCGCTTGTCAACGTCGGCCCTTCCGATCGGCCATACCCGCGCCGGTCGGGTACGAAGTACACCCAGCCTCGTTCGGCCACGGACGCAAAGCAGGGCACGCCCTCAGGGACGGTCGACTGCCGTTCGTGCCCCGCCTTGGAACTGTGGTTGTAGATGACCGCCGGAAACGGGCCAAAGCCCACCGGTTTCATGATGACGCCTGCCAGACGCAGTTCGTCGCTGAGATACGCGGCGGGCAGGCTGAAACACGTGTCCTGCGCCGCAGCCGGCTGGGCCAGAGAGCCGCAGGCGATGAAGATGAGAGCGATGGTGATCAATCTGCCCACGGTCTATGGAGGTGTTCAGACGGCGGCCTACGCTGTCCGCCTTCCGGCAAGCATCTTCCAGACCCACAGAAACACCACGGCTCCGACCGTGGCGACGAGGATCGAGTAGAGTGTGATGCCGGTTGCCCCGGCGCGACCAAAGTAGTTAAATAGCCAGCCGCCCACGACCGCCCCGATAACTCCGATGATCAGCGTCATCAGCAGGCCACTGCGCTCGGGCCCGGGCGAAATCATCTTGGCCAGCCATCCCGCGATCAAACCGACGACGATCCAGGCCAGAAAACTCATCCCCCACCTCCCCGGTGGCACGAGATTCACTGAAGGAGGGGCCGGGCGTCACGCCCGGCCCTCCATCCTTAGGCGTCAGGTGCTTAGTGCACCGATCCCGCCTACTGCTGATCCACGATGCGCGTGGCTTCTGCGTAGGTGATCCACTGGCCG
>DATDEG010000271.1:0-7292 GCA_036523465.1 bacterium | reverse complement strand
TTCTCCGGCGCACGAGATCCGCCGCGGCGATAATCGCGGCAGCCATGCTGTCCGCCGGCCCGGGCCACGATCTCGGGACCGATCCCAGCGGGATCGCCGATGGTTACCGCGATAACGGGTGGGGAGACAGGCATCTCGATCTCTTCTTCCGTCCCTGGCCGCCTGCGCCTGCATCGCGAGCGTTTCGCACGGTCTGAGGGGGACGGACGCGCAGCGTCCCCCCTCAGACTCCCCCCTCTGCGAGCTTGGAGGGGCCCGCGCCGGGACCGTGGAATCGAACGCAGACATGCCCGTGCGGATGATGCTCGATGGCGACGATTGAACGCGGCTGCCTGACGATCGGCGACATCGCCGGCTACACGAAGTACCTTGCCGGCGTGGAGCTGGAGCACTCGCAGGACGTCATCGCCGACCTCATGAACGTCCTGGTCCGGCAGATGCGCGGGCTCCTCCATCTTGCCAAGCTGGAAGGCGACGCCGTCTTCTGCTACGCGCACGACGGGGATACCGACGGCTCCACGTTGATGGCGATGATCGAGTCGTGCTACTTCGCCTTCGCCAGGCGCCTGCGCACGATCGACCGGCACACCACATGCGAGTGCAACGCCTGCCGGCTCATCCCGACGCTCAACCTCAAATTCCTGGTGCACCACGGCGAATACGTCATCCACGAGGTGGCCGGGAACCAGGAGCTCGTCGGGCGCGACGTCATCCTCGTCCACCGGATGCTGAAGAACTCTTTCACGAAGCGCACGGGGATCCGCGGGTATGCGATGGCCACCGAGCCCTGCGTGCGCCGCTACGGCCTCGATCCCGCGCAGCTCGGGCTGATCGAGCATGTGGAGGAGTACGAGGACGTCGGTGAGATGCGGGCCTACGCGGTGGATCTCGAGGCCCGCTGGAAGGCGGAGCAGGAGCGGGCCGCCGTCTACATCGCACCTGGGGAAGGGCTGGTTCTGGCTGAGCTCGATCTCCCGGCGCCCCCGGCCATCGCCTGGCACTTCATGACGGCGCCGGAGAAGCGGGCCCAGTGGCAGCCGGAAACGCTGCGCGTCGAGGAGTACACGGCCGGCGGCGTGCGGGGCGTCGGCACGCAGAACCACTGCGTCCACGGAGACTACATCGTCGAAGAGGAGTTTCTCGACTGGAAGCCGTTTCGCTACCTGACCGATCGCTCGAAGACGCCGTTGGGGGTCGTGGTGTTCACGATGGAGTTCACCGCCGTCGGCGACACCACGCACGTCTCGGTGCGGATGCTGCCCGAGGGCGGCCCTGAGGCGATGGAGCAGGCGCGGGCCGGGCTGCCGATGCTGCAGCAGTGGTACGCGTTGGGCGCGGACTCCCTGTCGAGACTCCTCGAGCAGGTGCAGGCCGAAGCGGCTGAACGCGCCGCGGCTCTCCACTCCTGACCCCGATGGATGATGACGTCGAGGTATTTGGGCGCCGCCTCCGCCTGCGCATCGATGGGCCCGATGCCGGTCGCCGTTTCAGCGCCGTCATCGACGACGTCGAGCGGGGTCAGACGCTGACGCGCGCGCCGGTCCGGGGGCGCAGCGCCGCGGACGCACGCGACCGCGCGCTGGAAGTCGCGCACAATCTCGTCCTCATCGAGCGCCTGCAGGACAGTATCGTCGGCGTGGCCCGCGACCTCGCGCCCGGCGGAGTCGTCGAGCTGCACGAGGATGCCCGCGGCATCAGCGCCGGCCTCTCCGGTCCCTGGGAGCTGACCCTCCCGCTGCTCATCGAGCGGGACGACATCTACGATGAGGATTTCGATCTCGCCGCGGCAGAGGAGAAGATCCGGGTCCACTTCGTGACTCACCTCCGCCGCTCCGGCTGACCCCGGCAGGACACCCTCGCCGCCCGAACGAACTCTGCTGGCAACTCACCGCCGCATGGATCTCATCATCCGCAGGGCCGCCATTGCAGGACGGGACGGGGCGCACGACATCGGTGTGCGCGGCGACCGGATCGCCGTCATCGCGCCCGGCGTGGCCGAACGCGCGCCGCTGGAGATCGACGCCGCCGGCGACCTCGTCACGGCCGGGTTGGTGGAGCCGCACATCCACCTCGACGCGGCGCTCACCGTCGGGCAGCCCCGGCACAACCGGACCGGCTCGCTGTTCGAAGGGATCGAGATCTGGAGCGAGCGTGTGCGGACCCTCACCCCCGCCGACGTGAAAGCGCGGGCGGCGACCGCGTTGAAGTGGATGCTGGCGCACGGCGTCACGCACGTCCGCACCCACGTGGATGTCTGCGACCCCGAGCTGGTCGCGCTGCGCGCCCTGCTCGAGCTGCGCGAGGAGGTCAAAGGCCTCGTCACCCTGCAGATCGTCGCCTTCCCCCAACAGGGCATCTATTCGTTCCCCGACGGAGAGCGGCTCCTGGAGGAGGCGCTCAGGCTCGGGGCGGACGTCGTGGGCGGCATCCCGCACTACGAGTGGACGCGGGAGTACGGCGAGCGTGACGTGCGGACATCGCTGCGACTGGCCGCAGAGTATGGGCGGCCGGCCGACCTGCACTGCGACGAGACCGACGACGACCAGTCCCGCTTCCTCGAGCTCGTCGCCGCGGAGACGATCCGGCTGGGCCTGCAGGGCCGGGTGACGGCCAGCCACACCACGGCGATGCACTCGTACAACAACGCGTACGCCTACCGCCTCATCCGCTGGATCAGGCGGGCCGGGGTGCACTTCGTCACCAATCCCCTGGACAACGCCGTGCTGCAGGGACGCTTCGACGGGTATCCGATCCGCCGGGGCTTCACCCGGGTGAAAGAATTGCTGGCCAACGGGATCAACGTCTGCATCGGCCACGACTCGATCATGGATCCGTGGTATCCGCTCGGGGTGGGAGACCCGCTGCACTCCTGCTACGTCATGGTCCACTACGGCCAGATGTCCGGGCGGGATGAGCTCGAGGCGATGCTGGAGATGGTCACCACCCGGGCCGCGGCCTGCTTCGGTGCGGAGGATTATGGATTGGAGGTAGGCCGGCGCGCCGATCTCGTCGTCTTCGACGCGCCGACCGCCGTGGACGCGGTGCGGACACTGGCCGCCCGCCGGTACGTGATCTCTCACGGCCGCGTCGTCGCCGAAACCGATCCCGCCCGCGCCCGCGTGCGGTGGAACGGGCGCGAGGAAGCGGTGCGGTTCCTGCTCTGATGGCCGCCGCCTTCCACTGATGGCCGCCGTCTCGCGCCCCGCCCGGCGCCTTCCGTTCGCCGACCTCGGATCGTGGACCATCTTCGCCGCGTTCGCGATCCTGGCGTGGGAGATCGGGTCGCGCCTCTACGCGCAGCCGTATCTGCTGCCCGCGCCGTCGGCGATCGTCCGGGCGCTGGCCGATGACTCCTCGGTCGTGCTGTACTACGCTGGCGTCACCGCGCAGGAGACGGTCTTTGGCTTTCTCCTCGGGGCGGCGGCCGCGCTCTTCGGGGCCGCGGCGTTTGTCTGGCTGCCGAGGACGCTCGAAGATTTTCTCTACCGCATCGTCGTCACGCTGAACAGCACCCCGTTCGTCGCCCTGGCCTCGCTCGTGGTCGTGTGGTTCGGGCTGGGCATCACGAGCAAGATCGTTATCGCCGCGCTCTACACCTTTTTCGCGGTGCTCTACCACACGCACAAGGAGTTCATTTCCGTCGATCCGATGCGCGAGTACGTCATGGACGTCTACAACGCCTCGTGGCTGCAGCGGATGACGCTCCTCAAACTCCCCTCGGCCCTGCCGATCATCTTCACCAGCCTCAAGGGAGGCGTGCTGGCCGCCGTGAACGGCGCGATCGTCGGGGAGCTGTTCGGGGCATTCGAGGGGCTCGGCTACATGATCCTGGACTCACGCTACGTCGGGAACACCGTCCGCGTGTTCCTGGCCGCGGTGTTCTGCACGCTGATCGGCTGGGTGCTGCTGGGCGTGGTGACCGTGGCTGAACGGGTGCTCCTCCCGTGGCACGTCAGCATCACCCGCGAGCGGACCTGAGGAGGAGAAACTGAGGCGGGACGGACGGCGGACTGGGCCGTCGCGGAACGGACGGAGGACAGACACTCGGGGGAGGTGGAAGAATGCGGATCCATCAGGTGATCGTCTTGGCTGTGGTCCTGGCCCTCGCGCTGAGCGGCGGAGCGGTCGCGCAGGGCCAGAAGGCGTCCATCGTCGAGGCCTGGTTTATCCACAACGAGTCCATGGGCGACCCGGTCGCCGTGGAAAAGGGCCTTTTCGGAAACCTGCAGGTGCAGGTCATCGGCGGCGGCCCGGGGCTGTCTCCGATCGATCGCGTCATGGCCAAATCACGCGCCGGCGAGATCGTCTTCGGCGTGGATTATCCGTACAACATCCTCGAGGCGCGCGTGAAACAGCGCCTGCCGCTGGTCGTCGTGGCCCACGACTTCCAGAAGTCGGCCGTCCACATCCTCTCCTGGAAGCGGCTCACCTCGGCCCGCGACATCGAGGGCACGGTGGCGACGTGGATCGGATACGACAAGCAGGTCAAAGCCGCGGTCGGCGCCGACTGGGCGAAACGGATCAAGATCGTGAACCAGCAGGGCGATCCGGCAACCATCGGGGCGTGGATGAAGAAGCAGTACCAGTTTGCCCACGCGATGGGCTACAACGAGGTGCTCGTCGCCAAGCGGCTGGTCAAAGAGAAGTACTATGTCTATCCTATCGCCCAGCTGGGCCCGGACTGGCCTGAGAACGTCGTCTTCACGACTGAAGACATCATCCGCAAGTACCCACAGGCCGTGCAGCAGTTCGTGACCGGCCACTACAAAGGGGTCGCCTACGCGCTCGCGAACCGCGACGAGGCGGCGACGATCCTGCTCAAGTACAACAAGAACCTCGACAAAGCGCACGAGCTCGAGGGGATGGATTTCCTGCAGTCGATCATCGAGACGGGCGGGGCGATGAACGGCCTCGGCTACATCGATGCGAAGGGCTGGGAGCGGATGGCCGCCGATCTGGTGAAGATCGGGGTCTTCCCGTCGATGCCCGATTACAAAGCAGCGTACACGACGAAATTCCCTAGCGGTGTGAAGCCATAAGTGTATCCGGACGGGGGCCGCGTCCTGCGGCCCCCGCCGACACAGCTCCCGCCTCCATTATCCGCATGCAGGGCGTGCACAAGACCTACGAGGTCGCGCGGGCGGGCGGCCTCTGGGGACGCGCCGCGGCGGACCGGGTGCTCGATGCGGTCAGTAACTTCAGCCTCTCCGTCCAGCCTGGGGAATTCGTGTCGGTCATCGGCCCGTCCGGATGCGGGAAGACCACGGTCCTCTTCCTCCTCGCCGGGATCCGCGCGGCCAGCGCCGGGACCATCGAAGTCTGCGGGCGGTCTCCCGGCGCTGCCGTCCGGGAGGGCCTGTGCGGGGTGATCTTCCAGCAGCCGGTGCTGTTCGAGTGGCTCACGGCGCAGGAGAATGTCCTCCTCCCCCTGCGACTGCGTGACGCGCGGTGGTGGTGGTGGCGGAGGCGGCGTGGCAGGTACGAGGAGGTCTGCCGCCGATTGCTTCAGACCGTCGAGCTGGATCCGTTCGCTTCTTACTATCCCGACAAGCTGAGCGGTGGGATGCAGCAGCGTGTTGCCATTGCCCGGGCGCTCACCCTCGACCCGAAGGTGCTGTTGCTGGATGAGCCCTTTGGGGCCTTGGATGAGATCACCCGGGACCGCATGAACCTCGAGCTCCTCCGGCTCTACGGCGCCCGCGGCCTCACGGTGGTCTTCGTGACCCACTCGATCGAGGAGGCCGTGTTCCTGTCCGACCGGGTGGTGGTCATGGGACGCGGAGTCTCGGGACGGTCGAGCTCCAGCGTGATCCGGGAGGTGCGCGTGGATCTCCCGCGGCCGCGTCCGCTCGCGCTCAAGGAAGAACCGTCGTTCTTCCAGACGGTGCGCGAAGGACGCGCGGCGCTGCGGGAAGCGCAACAACTCTCCTCGGACTGAGATGAAGGCCGCCGGCATCGCGCGGGCGCGGCTGTCGAACCAGCTCCTGGGGAGCACGAAACGCCGGAAGCCGGGCGAGGTCGTGGCGTGGCTGGGCGCCATGCAGGCGCAGGACTTCGCCGCGGCCAAGTGGGCGGTCGGTCTGCGGACGTATGAGGCGACCGACACAGACGTCGAGGCGGCCTTCAACGAAGGCAGGATCCTGCGCACGCACGTCATGCGCCCGACCTGGCATTTCGTGGCGCCGAAGGACATCCGCTCGCTGCTGGCCCTCACTGCGGCCAGGGTGCATCAGACGAGCGGCCGTGTGTACCGGCGATTGGGATTCGATGGCCCGCTCCTCAACCGCTGTCATCGCCTCCTCTCCCAGGCCCTTCGGGACCGCACCTTCCTGACTCGGGCCGAGCTTGCCGGCCGCCTCCGGGCGCACCGGATCGAGGCGGATGGTCTGAGACTCGCCTACCTCCTCATGCATGCGGAGCTGGAAGGACTCATCTGCAGTGGTCCCCGCCAGGGCAAACAATTCACCTACGCGTTGTTGGACGAGCGCGCGCCTCCGGCGCGAATGCTGCGGGGCGATGAGGCGTTGAGGGACTGGACGCTGCGGTACTTCACCGGTCACGGTCCGGCCCAAGTGAAGGACTTCGCGTGGTGGTCGGGACTGACCACCGAGCAGGCCCGGCGGGGACTCGAGCTGGCGGCCTCCAAACTGACGAGCGATGTTTCCGAGGGCAACACCTACTGGTTCGCTCCTGATTCCGCGCCGTCCGTCCCGCCTGCCCCGAACGCGTGGCTCCTGTCCATCTATGACGAGTACACGATTGCCTACGGCGACCGGAGCGTGTTGGGAAACCGGCCGGCGTTCCAACGATTGCTGTCGATCGGCCCCGCCATGCCGGCGGTGCTCATCGTAGACGGCACGCTCGCCGGGACCTGGCGAAGGGTGGTCGGAACCGAGACCGTTGAGATAAGGATGAAGCTCTTCCGACCGCTGGGTCGCTCCGAGCGGAGAGCAGTTGCGGCGGCGGCGGGGCGATACGGGGCGTTTCTCGGTTTGAAGAGTCTGGTCTCGACCTAACGCCCTCTCCGGCGTGACGTTACTCCTGTGAAATGCTGCGCAGCAGCGCCGTGACCTCGGTCATCGTGCCTTTCTGCCGCGCCCGCGCCAGGATCTTCGTCGTCGCTAGACGCTTCCTCACCCCGTTACGTTATTTTCGGTCGATCTTCGCCTTGACTCGGGCCACGCCCCGTGGCACATTTGAGTACAAGGTCCATGGTCCTACCAATGGACCAATCCTGGGTGGGCGGGTCAAGAAATACCTCCGGATCCCACGTCCACGGTCATCAGCGAACT
>DATDEG010000270.1:0-10760 GCA_036523465.1 bacterium | reverse complement strand
CGACCATCTTCTCTAGCGAGGGCCGGTACGCGGCAAAATCGTTGCGCTTCCGCGCGTCTTTCCAGACCTCGGTACTGAGTGACGCCTCGCGCGCCCGCTCGGCGACGAACTCCGCCGGGAGTTTCGTCAGGCGATCGTAATCCCGGCGGACCTCGCGCACAAGTGCCGCGTCGTCCGCGTCGGGGTCGAGGGTTCCGGCGATGCCCTCCGCGGCCTCGAGCAACTTCACCGTCGTCGCTGAGATGAACGCCTCGTGGGCCAGCCGTGAGAGCGTGGCAAGCTGCATCGCCCTTCCCGCCGCCCCGCCGCGCGGCATGTACGTCTCCTGGTCCCACCCCAGGACGCCGGCCGCCGAGCGCAGATCAGCGACGACGGCAAGGTGTGTTCTCAGGGCTTCGATCGGCTCAGGCATGGTGACTGTCTTCGTACCCATCCGCTGGCCTCCTACATGGCGAGGGGCTCGGCGGGTGCGATGATCCGCCGGTGCCGCACATCCCAGATTCCAGAGCTCGTGAGACGGATCCACGGCAGAGAGTCGAACGTGAGGAAGAGAAGACTGTAGACGGGATCACGGAAGCGGTAGCCGCGTGCGGTGAGCAGCGCGGCGAACCGGCGGTTGGCCGCGACGACTTCGTCCCACGGACGCGATGACCACGCGCCGAGGTCGAACGGGAGACGGAACACCACCTCTTCATCCTCCACCATCACGATCCCCGCTCCGTCGTCGGCGAGGAGGCGGAGGGCCACCTCCATGTCGGCCGGATCCCGGCCGAGCACGGCGACATCGAATCCGCTGGTGAATGACGTCGCCAGCCCGCCGACGCCGCGGGCAAACCCTGTGATCCAGCTCCTCGTGATCCACCGGCCGTTACGGTCGAGGAGCGCGACGTCCAGCGCGTCATCATCCGCGTCGCCGGAAGGACCGATCTCTGTGATCACATCGTTGACCAGCCGCACTCCGGGGAGACGCCGGGTCCCCTCCGACACCAACACGGAGCCCGGAAGCCGGGGAAGGGCGGACTGGTCGAAAAGGCCGCGGAGCGGGATGGGTGTCACGGGGGCGCAGAGCCGGCCGTGTTCGGCCACGACCCGTCCACCCGCGATGACCGTGAGCGGCGTCGGCTCGCCGGGCGAGGCGAGCACGTTGATGTCGGCCCGCATGCCAGGCGCGAGCAGGCCGATGTCGCGGAACCCGAAGTATTCCGCCGGAGTCTTTGTGACCATGCGCAGCACAGCCATCGGTCCGATGCCGTGGTCGAGGGCGATCCACATGAGATGGTCCAGATAGCCGTGCTCCGCGATGAAGAGGGGCGTCGGGCCATCGAGGGTCAGCATGACCTCGGCCTCTCGCTCGGGGCGGCCCGCCACCGCGTCGAGCAGACGGGGCAGATCAGGCCGGATCGAGCTGTGCCGGAGCATCACCCGAAGGCCGGCGCGCAGCCGATCGTCCACCTCAGCTGCGGTGATCGCTTCATGACAGGAGGTGAACCCGGCCTCGCGCAGCGCGACGAGGCGCTCAAACGACGCGCCCGCGGCATGGCCCTCGATTCGTTTCCCGTCTGAGGCGGCGGCAGCCATCTTCTGGCGGAGGTCACCGTCGCCGAGCAAGACGTCCATCCACCGCGTGACCTCGCCGACTCCGGCCGCCGACTCCAGATGCCAGAGGCTCCGCAGGTAAGGCAGCGCGAAGCGGTCGGTCTTGCCAAATGCCTGGGGATGGAGACGGATGAGCCAGCGGACGCGCAGCGGCATCGCGGCGAGCGCTTCCAGGGCGCCGGGGATGCGCTCGGGCCGCCCCAGCGTGATCAGGGGCAGGGCATCGACGACCGCCGTGGTGGTTCCACGCGGGAGCACGGCCGCGGCGAACTCCCACGGCGCGGCGAGGGCGACGTGCGTGTGCGGCTCGATGTAGCCGGGGACGAGAACACGCCCGGAGACGTCGAGGGTACGCCGGGCCTCACCGGCAATCTCATCGTCCGGCCCCACGGCGGCGATGCGTCCGGAGGCGATGCCGACCGCTGCCTGTGCGATCGACCCCGTGCGTACGTCGGCGACGGATCCGCCGGTGAGCGCAAGATCGTAGATCACGTGGTCAAGGATATGCGCTTCCGGCAGGAAGAGGCAACCGGTTCCAGAAGCGGTGCGTCAACATCGAAGGGGAGGCGCTGCGATGGCGTGGAACGAGGCGGCGGTTAAGGGATTCCTCATCGTCCGGTTCAGAGGCAAATCTCCGGAAGAGGCGGCGAAAGAGCTCTGGGACGATGGCCGGGAGCGCGCCTGGCCGAAACAGATGGACAAGGCGGCGAGGCCCGCGGCCACCATCACCCGGATCACGACGTTGAAACCCATCAGAGTCGAGGAGGACGGTCACGAGGCGTTCACGTCCTTTGCCCTCATCACCGCCAACACGGAAGCGGACCTCCGCCGGGTCTGGGAATATGTCGAGCAATACTTCAGCCACGTGGAGGCCTATGCCATCGGTCTCGACATGGGCGGCTAGACTACGCTACGGCAATACGTTGAGAGCATACTTCCTGGCTTCGTCGAGCGTCATGGCGGTGCCGGCGTTCCACGCTGCGGTGAATGCCGCGGTCGGCAGCGCTCCTTTGACGGAGCCGACCCGTTCGTCGACCATCCGCCGCTCCATGGGTCGGTAGGGGGCCCCGGCCGCCTGCCGCGCTGCCGCTCCCGCGGCCAGCAGGGACGCGGCCGCCGGCAGGTCTGTGGTCGACCGCGCCAGGAGTTCGAGGCACTCGATGGACCCGACGCGGTCGCCCATCTCGGTGCGCAGCGTCAGGCTCTCTCTTGTGAGCGTGACGGCTCGGACGTGGTCTCCGCGTAACAGCGCGACTTCCCCGAGACTGGCCAGCGCCCCCGCAATCCCGAAGGCGTCCGCGAGTTCACGGCGGATCGTCAGGCTTTCCTCATAGAGGGCTTCCGCGCGATCGAAGGCATGCTGCGCCCGAGCGACGCGCCCCAGGTTCATCAACGAACCGGCGATCCCCCGGCGGTCTCCGAGAATGCGTCGGATCGCCAGCCCTTCTTCGAAGAGCCCCTGCGCCCGCCCGGCATCGTCCTGTTCTTCCGCCAGCAGGCCGAGGAGGTTGAGCACGAACGCCCGCCCGTGCCGGTCGCTTGTTGCCTCAAACGCGGCCAGCGATTCACGCGCGTACTGCTCCGCTTCGTCGTAGGCCTCGTGATGGAATGCGATGTTGGCGAGGTTGGCGAGCGGGCCTGCCCGGTCACGCGGCTCTCCGGAGTGCCGGGCGCGCTCGAGGCTCATCTTGTAGCGCTGCTCGGCTTCCGTCCAGTCGCCCTGATAGTAGGCGACATTTCCGAGGATGTTCTGGGCGCGCGAGACGCCCCTGATGTCGCCGGCGTCTTCGAACACGCGGAGGGCCCGGCCGGCCGCGTCTCTGGCGCGCGCGTAGTCCCCCTGATACTGGGCAAGCGTCCCGATGTGGACGAGCGCCCGGCCATCGCGCTCACCGTCGGCGGGCGAGTCGGGCAGGGCCGCCTCCAGCCACTGCCGCCCTTCGCTCCAGTGACCGCGGACTTCCCAGAACCGGAAGGCGGCATTCGCCAGCCGGAGGGCACCGTCGCGATCTGCCGATTGCAGCAGGTACGCCAGCGCCGCGCGGATGTTGTCATGTTCTCGCTCGACGCGGTTGAGGACGTGTTCGTCGAGCCCGAACAGCCGTGGTTCGAGCCCCTGCGTCCACTCCATGAACCAGCGGGCGTGGCGCGCGCGCATCTCCGGAGCCTCACCCGCTTCGCTCAATCGCCTCTCGGCGTAGCCGCGTACGGTCTCCAGCAGGCGGTACCGGACGTCGTCTGCCTCGTGGTCCACGATGACCAGGGATTTGTCGACAAGACTGGTGAGGAGGTCGAGCACACTCCCGGGGCCCTTCGTGCCTCCACCGATCCCCTCCGCAGCTTGAAGCGTGAATCCGCCGGAGAAGACGGCCACGCGCCGGAGGAGGGCCCGCTCCTCCTCGTTGAGCAGATCGTAACTCCAGTCCATCGCGGCCTGCAGGGTCTGTTGCCGCGACGGCGCCATCCGGCTCCCACCCGTGAGCAGCCGGAAGGTGTTGTCGAGCCGCTCCACGATCTGGCTCAGCGAGAGGACCTTCAATTTGGCCGCGGCGAGCTCGATGGCCAGGGGGATCCCGTCGAGCTGGCGTACGATGCGGGCCACCGGACCGGCGGCCTCGTCGCTGAACGTGATGGTGGGACGACCGAGCAGGGCGCGGTCGAGGAACAGCGTTGCCGCCTCCGAGGACCGGAGCTCGGCGAGCGAATGGATGTCACCGGATGCAGGGAGGGAGAGGGTGGGCACCGCGAAGACCACCTCGCCCGCGATGCCGAGCCGCTCCCGGCTCGTCGCCAGGATGGAGAGGCTCGGTGCGGCCTGCAGCAGGGCATCGGCCAGTTCCGCGCAGGTGTGGAGCAGATGCTCGCAGTTGTCCATGACGATCAGCGCCCGCCTGTCACGGAGGAAATCGATGAGGACGTCGTGCTGGCGGCTGCCCTGCTCCTCACGCAATCCGAGCGCCGTGAGCGCGGCCTGCCTGACGAGCGCGCCGTCTGTGAGCGAGGCCAGCTCCACAACCCAGATCCCATCGGTGAACCCGTCCACCACGTCTGCGGCAACCTGGACGGCGAGGCGGGTCTTGCCGGATCCGCCCGGACCCGTAAGCGTGAGCAACCGGTGTTTGGTCAACAGCGCCTTGACCTCCTCGATCTCACGTTCCCGACCGATGAAGGAGGTCAACTGCAGCGGGAGGTTATTTCGTACCGCGCTGAGGGAACGGATCGGCGGGAAGTCCGCGGGCAGTCCGGGCTGGACGAGTTGATAGATCCGCTCCGGCTTCTGTAGGTCTTTGAGGCGATGCTCTCCGAGGTCGACCAGGCGGGCATCTTGCGGCAGGGACCGTCCGGCAAGCGTGCGCGTTGTCTGCGAGAGCAGGATCTGGCCCCCGTAGCCGACGGCGGAGATGCGGGCGGCGCGGTTCACGTCCAGTCCCACGTACCCGCCGGCGGCCACGACCGGTTCGCCGGTATGAAGCCCGATCCGCACGCGAACCGGTGATCCTTCAGGCCATCGGTGGTCGATCAACACGCGCTGGATCTCGACGGCGGCGGCGAGCGCCGAAGCAGCGCTCTCGAAGGCCACGAAGAACGAATCTCCCTGGGTGTCGACCTCGTGCCCTCCATGCGCCTGGACCGCGGTCCGGACGAGGGTTTGGTGCTCGGCCAACACGGCGGCGTACGCTTCGTCGCCCAGCCGGCGGACGAGGTCGGTGGACCCCTCGATGTCCGTAAAGACGAAGGTCACCGTTCCGGCGGGCAGGACCATGGTGAATCCCCGCCTTCACCGTCTCGCGTGTGGTCTCCTGTGAATGGGGAGGCAGGGGGTCCAGAATACGCAGGCGAAGAGCCGTACGTGCGATGAAGCCCGGCCTGCGTCCCGGCGCAGAGGCCTCGGTGACGGTCACGGTAACCCCCGACATGCTGGCGACGTTCGAGGAGCTGGGCGCCGTCCACCCGCTGTATGCAACCTGGTCGATGGTCCGCCACATGGAGCTCGCCTGCCGGAAGATCATCCTCCCGTATCTGGAGCCGGACGAGGACGCCGTCGGGCACAGCATCTCCGTCACGCACCTGGGGCCCAGCCGCGAGGGCGACCGGGTGACCGCCCGGGCGCGCCTGTTGGAGATCCGGGGCAACCGCATCGTCTGCGCGGTGGAGGCGTACAACGAGCAAGGAAAGATCGGGGAGGGAACGCAGGTGCAGGTGCTGCTCTCCCAGGGAGCCGCACGCCGTCTCGGCGACCGGCCCCCAGCACCGGTGAAGGACCACTGGCGATGAGGGGCTCGCTCGTCCCGCTCGTGACGCCGTTCCATGACGGCTCCTTCGATGAGGCGGCGTTCCGACGGCTCATCGAGTGGCAGATCGCCAGCGGCAGTCACGGTCTCGTCATCACCGGGACGACCGGGGAGCCCAGCGCCTTGTCCGGCGAAGAGCGGCGATACGTCATCGAGACCGCGATCGCCGCGGTGCGCCGGCGGGTGCCGGTCATCGCCGCCACAGGCACGAACAATCACGCCGAGACACTGGAGTTGACGCGGTTTGCCCAGCGCGCCGGGGCGGACGCGGCACTCGTCGTGGTGCCGTACTACATCCGCCCCAGCCAGGACGGACTCTACCGGTACTTCCGCACGATCGCCGAAGGCGTCGACATCCGCGTGATCATCTACAACATTCCCGGCCGGACGGCGGCGAACGTCGAGCCCGCCACCATTGCCCGCCTCGCCCACGACTGCCCCAATGTCGTCGGCGTGAAGGAAGCGAACAAGGACTTCGAGCATGTGAACCGCGTCCTGCATCTCTGCGGCCGCGGGTTCCTCGTCTACTCCGGGATCGAGCTCCTCTGCTTCCCGATGCTCGCTATCGGCGGCGCCGGCCACATGAGCGCCACCGGGAATGTCCTCCCCCGGGACGTGGCCCAGCTGTACGAGCTCGCCGCCTCCGGGCAGTGGGACGCGGCGCGCGAGCTGCACTACCGGCTCCTGCCGATGAACGACGCGCTCTTCCTGGAGACGAATCCCGTTCCGGCGAAGACCGCCCTGGGGTTCATGGGCAAAATCGATCCTGAAGTGCGGCTGCCGCTCTCGCCGATGCCCCCATCGACGCGCGATCAGCTCCGCAGGGTGATGGAAAGCTACGGCCTGCTCCCCGAACCGGCATCCCTGGGCCGCGTCGAGGGCTCGGCAACCGCAGGCTGAACAATCGGTCGACATCACGGGAGGCGGCGCGAATGCCGGCCCGGACAGGTCAGCAGTTCATTGAAGGACTCCGCACCCAGCCGCGCGAGGTCTGGATCGGTGGGGAACGGGTGACCGACATCGTCGAGCACCCCGCGTTCCGCAACGTCGCGCGCAGCATCGCCGCGCTCTACGATGTGCAGCACGATCCCTCCCGGCGCGAGGAGATGACCTACGCCTCGCCGCTGAGCGGCGACCGGGTCGGTCTCTCCTTCCTGACCCCGCAGACGGCCGACGATCTCGGACGGGTCCGGCGGATGATGAAGATCTGGGCGGACTTCTCCGGCGGGATGATGGGACGCTCGCCGGATTGCCTGAACCGCGCCCTCATGGCCTACGCGTCGGCCGCCGACTACTGTGGAGAAGACGACCCCCGGTTTGCCGGGAATGTCCGCTCATACTACGAGACCGTCCGGGAACGCGATCTCTGCCTCACGCACACCTTGATCAACCCCCAGGCCAACCGCGCCGCCGGACCGTCGGCCCAGTCCGATCCCTACCTTGCCGCCGGCGTGGTGCAGGAGACTGGGGACGGAATCATCATCCGCGGCGCACGGATGCTGGCCACGCTGCCTCTCGCCGACGAGCTCATGGTCTTTCCCTCCACACTGCTGCGTGGGACCGACGAAGACCGGCCGTACGCCTTCGGCCTCGCCATCCCCTGCGGGGCGAACGGGCTGAAGTTTCTCTGTCGCGAGACATTCGACCCGGCCGCCGACGGACGCGGATCGACGTTCGACTACCCGCTGTCGAGCCGCTTCGAGGAGATGGACGCGGTGGTCGTCTTCGACGACGTCCTCGTCCCCTGGGAGCGCGTGTTCCTGCTCGGCGACGTCGAGCGCTGCAACCAGGCCTTCTCCGCGACCGGGGCGGTCGTGCACATGGCCCACCAGGTCGTAACGAAGAACATCGCCAAAGCGGAATTCATCCTCGGGGTGGCCTCGCTCATGGTCGACGCCATCGCCGTGGAGCAATTCCAGCACGTGCAGGGGAAGATCGCGGAGATCATCTACATCGTCGAGGCGATGAAGGCTTTTGCCCGGGCCAGCGAGGCCGACGCGGCGGTCAACCGCTGGGGCGTGATGACGCCGAGCTGGCCCCCGCTGGATGCCGCGCGTAACCTGTTCCCCTCGATGTATCCGAAGATGATCGAGATCGTTCAGCTGCTCGGGGCGAGCGGTCTGATGGGACGGCCCACCAAGGCCGACCTCGACAGCGACGATCTGCGCCCGCTCATCGAGCGGTACTACCAGGCGGCGCGGATGCCCGCCGCGGAGCGGATCCGGTTATTCCGTCTCGCCTGGGACGTGGCCCTCTCCTCCTTCGGCTCGCGGCAGGTGCTCTACGAGCGGTTCTTCTTCGGCGACCCCGTACGGATGCAGATGGCGACATTCGCCTCCTACGACCGGCAGCCCGTCATCGACCGCGTCCGCGAGTTCCTTTCCCGCGCGGGCGAGGAAGAGCCCCGGCTCCGCACGCGCACGCGTGCATGAACATCCTGCGCCTGGGTCACGTCGAGTTCCGCGTCACGGATCTCGAGCGGGCCCGTGAGTTCTACGTCGATCTCCTCGGATTCGTGGAGACCTCCCGCGACCGCGACCGTCTCAACCTCCGGGGGTTGGAAGAGCGCGAGCACCACAGCCTCGTTCTGCGCCGCGCCCCGTCGCCGGGCGTCTCGCACTTTGCCTTCCGCGTAGCCGCGCCGGACGATCTCGAGGAGTTGCAGCGGGCCGCCGTCGAGCACGGCCTGAAGGTGCGATGGCTCGAGGCCGGGGTGGAAGAGGGGCAGGGGCGGGCGGTGCGGATCCAGGATCCCGTGGGTCTCCCCGTGGAGTTCTACCACGAAATGGCTCAGGTCGAGCGCCGCCTGCAGCGGTTCGATCTCTACCGCGGCCCGCACATCATGCGGATCGATCACGTCAACGTCCAGGTGCCGGACGTGCAGGCCGCCTATGACTGGTACGTCGAAGGGTGGGGCTTTCGGTGCTCTGAGTACACGGAGACCGATGACGTTCCGCCCCGCCTGTGGGCGGCCTGGCTGCACCGCAAGCAGAACGTCCACGATATCGCGATCATGAACGGCATCGGTCCCCGCGTCCACCACGCCGGGTTCTGGGTGCCCGACGCGCCGGCGGTGCTGCGGGCCTGCGACATCCTCGCCGCGTCCGGCCGGCAGGCCGCCATCGAGCGCGGCCCGGGACGCCACGGATTGAGCAATGCGCTCTTCGTCTACCTTCGCGACGGCGACCGAAACCGGATCGAGCTCTATGCCGGCGACTATCTCATCGCCGATCCGGACTGGCAGCCCATCCGCTGGAGCATCAACGATCCCCGCCGCGCCACATTCTGGGGGCATGTCCCACCGGCGTCCTGGTTCGACGAGGCGTCCTCGGTTGAATCCATCGTGGACGCGGGCCTTATCGAGCCCTCGCCGCCCCTGCTGCGGGACCGGCCCGCGTTCGTGACCTGATACACGCCGCAGGGGATCCGCGGGGAGACGCTGCGCGTGCGTCCCTCCTCGCTGCGACAGATCATCGGGAGGAGCGAAGCGACGAGACGATCTCACGCAAGGACGGAATGGTGGAGACAGCTCTTTGAGACCCCCCTGTACTTCGAGCTCTACGAAGCCGAGGACACGAAGAAAGCCGTCCATGAAGCGTCGCAGGCGGAATCACTCCTGGGCCTGTCCCCACCGGCCCGGATCCTCGACGTGCCGTGTGGATACGGGCGGCACTCCGTGGAGCTGGCGCGCCGTGGCTATGCCGTCGCCGGGGTCGACGCTGCGCAGACGCAGATCGACCGGGCCCGGCAGAAAGCCCAGGACGCGGGGGTTTCCGTCGACCTGCATCTCCGGGATGCTCGGGAGCTCGACTTTGAATCCGAGTTCGACGCCGCGCTGAACCTGTTTCTCTCCTTCGGATACTTTGAGACCGACGACGAGCATCTCGCCATGCTGGCCGGGATCGCCCGTGCGCTCAAGCCCGGCGGGCGCTTCCTCATGGAGTTCTGGAACCGGGAGTACGAGATCCGCTACTTCGACCGGTACCAGGTCGAACGCAGCGGCGATGTGGTGGAAGTCGAGGAGTGGGAGTTCGATCATCTCCGGGGACGGCTGAACTGGACGAACACGGCGTTCTTCCCCGACGGCCGCCGGGAGTCGTGGTGGCACAGCATCCGGGCCTACAGTGTCGCCGAGATGGTGGCGCTGTTCGACCGCGCCGGGCTCCATGTCGACGCCGTCCACGGCGGGATGGACGGCCAGCCGTACAGCATCGAGGCGGAAGCCGCGATCTTCCTGGCGACGAAGATTTAGCGTCGGCCTCTCATGGTCCGGCGGGATGGCGGCGGGCGGCCAACTCGTGCGGCAGGAGGGCGGCGTAGATCGCGCGGGAGTTGGGGACCGGCACCCCGTAGTGACCGCCCCGCCGCACGACCGCTCCGAGCAGCGTCTCCAATTCCGTCCGCCTGCCGGCCACGAGGTCGTTGTGCAGTGAAGAGTACGCTCCGGGGTCGAGCGCGGCGGCGAAGGCACGCACGCGCTCCCGCTCGCCGGCCTGGATCGGAATCCCGTGGGCCCGGCCGACGGCGGCCACTTCCTCTGCGACCTGGAGATACATCTCAAACGTCGCGGCCGTGGACCGGATCGGGCCGACGGGAAGCCGGGTGAGCGCCGTCATCCCACCCTGGGCGTTGATGAAGACGTACTTCTCCCACATGTCGGCGAGGATCCGCGGCGAGACCTCGACCGGGACGCCGGTCGCAGTGAACGCGTCCCGGACCAGTGCGGTGCGCGGCGTGATCGAGCCGTCCAACTCACCAAACACGACGCGCCGCGGTCCGCCCGTGTGCCGCACAACACCGGGCGCGACCAGTGTGCAGAAGATCTGGCAGAGGCCTCCCAGGACCCGGTCGGCGCCGACCGCGGCGGACAAG
>DATDEG010000269.1:0-9203 GCA_036523465.1 bacterium | reverse complement strand
CGTCAAACGCCACACGGAGGTTGATCGCCTCCGGGGGCTTCGCCAGGCTGTGCCCGCCCGCCGGGCCGCGCTTGCTGCTCACCAGGCCGGCGCGCCGCAGCGACGTCATGAGTTGATTGAGATAGGGTTCGGGCAGTCCCTGCCTGGCGGCGATCTCTCGGCTCTGGACCGGGCCTTCGCCGTAATGCGTGGCCAGATCGATCAGGGCGCGCAATCCGTATTCCGCCCGTGTGCTGACCTTCACGTCACGATCACGGTCCCTTCGCTCACGACCCTGTCCTGGATCCGGAACGCCCGGACTTCCGGCAACGCGGCGTCCTGCAGTGACACGATGAGGTAGACGGCGTCCGGGTACATCGCCTTTCCCACGTCCGTGCTCGACGGGAACGCCCGCGTGCCCGGATGCGAGTGGTAGATGGCGACGAGGTCGAGTCCCGAGGCCTCCATCTCGCGGTGGGCCCGGAACAGTTCCTGCGGGTCCATGTTATACGTCACGGGGCTACGATCCGTGTTCGTGCCCCGGAAGACCCGCTCCACATGCCGCCCGCGGCCGAGCAGCAGTCCGCAGCACTCCAGCGGAGCTTCTTCGCCCGCCTGATCGAGCACCGACGTGAGTTGCTCCCGCGTCAGCACGACACCGTCTACGTCTTTGGTATAGCAGAATCGCCTCCGGAAGGAAAGGCGGCCGGTGATCGTGCGCACGTCGACAAAACCACCGTCACCGGCGGCGGTATCGTCCGCCCACAGCGCGGTGGAGAGGTAGCGGTCTCCGCCGTCGGGACCCACGGTGACGACCACGCCCTGCGGCAAGGTCCGCGCCACGGCCAGCGCCCCCACCACGGCGGCGCCCGTCGACTGGCCGACGAGCAACCCCTCGGTGGCGGCGAGGCTCCGCACCATCGCGTAGGCGGATTCGGTGCGCACGGAAACGACATGGGCATGCACGGAGGGATCGTAGATACCGGGGACGATCGCGCTGGCCATGTGCTTCAGCCCCTCGATCCCATGCAGGCCGCTGTCCGGCTCAACGGCGACGACCTCCACCGCCGCGCTCGCCTCCCGGAGCCGCCGTCCCGCGCCGACCAGCGTACCGCTCGTCCCCAATCCCGCGACGAAATGGGTCACCCGTCGGTCCGTCTGCTCCCAGATCTCGCGACCGGTCGTCTCGTAGTGGGCGCGGGGGTTGCTCGGATTGTTGTACTGATCGGCGAAGAAGTACCGCTGGGGCTCGGCGGCGGCCAGGGCGCGCGCGGCGACGAGGGCGCCGTCTGACCCTTCCAGCGGGTTCGTGTACTCGACCTCCGCGCCCAGCGCCCGGAGGATCGCCTTCCGCTCGGCGCTGACATTCTCGGGGACGAACAACCGGACGCGATACCCTTTCGCCGCCCCGATCATCGCATACGCGATGCCCGCGTTCCCCGAGGATGAATCGAGGATGATTCGATCGGGCGTGAGCCGTCCATCCTGTTCCGCATCCTCGATGATGCGCAGGATGCTGCGGTCCTTCACGGAGCCACCTGGGTTGAACCATTCCGCTTTGACGTAGACCTCGACAGAGGGCGGCAGATCCGGGGCGACGCGCGAGAGCCGGATGATCGGCGTGCGGCCGATCCGGTCCAGAAGCGAATACATCAGGATTCTGGAAACGGCGCCGGATGTCCACCAACCGCGGCATCGGAACCACCGCGAGGGGACAGACGCGCGCCGTCCCCCCTCGTGCTCCCCCCTCCACGGGCATCACTCATCGAAGAGGAACGCCCCCTCGGGGTAGTAGCGGACGCTGTGGTCCAACAGCCTGCGGCGCACGAGACCGGCCAGCCAGCGGTTCTTCTCGGCGAGATCCTCAGGACGGCTCAAGGCGTCCAGAGGAACATTCACGCGAAGGGCGCGCCCCGGGATGAGGTGGCGGGTGATCCCCGTCGGCAGTTTGGCCGGGGAGCCGGCGATCTCGACGATGTCGCGCTTCAGGAGCGGTGGGAAGACGACGACGGCCGCGATCGAACCATACGCTCCAGCCAGCACCTCCACGTCGCTGGTGGGAACGCGATAGATCCGGGCACGGCCTTTGTACGTCGCCACGACCTCGGAGAGGATCGTCGCCAGCCGCCGGTCTGGCGAGCGCGGAACGGCCAGCGCGCGGTCCCCCGTGAGGAGGTAGGCGGCGAGGGCACGGTCGTCCAACGCCTGGGCAGCCTCGGCGGCGGTGAGGGCTTCCGGACGCAGGCCCGCGTCCCGCAGCAGCGCCGCAAAGTCCAGCGCCTCGACAATGAGGTGCCGCCAGACGTCGAGCCGGACGCGAGGATCCTCGTAATCCACAACCTGCAGCGGCAGCACCGCCAGGCCCAGGCGCGTGAGCGCGCTCGTGCGGTTCGCCCCGTCCAGGACGACGAACTCGCCGCCGGGAAGTGCCGCGGCGGCCGGTGGATTGCGGAGGATCCCTTCGCGGCGCAGGCGGTGGGTCAACCTGTCCACCCGCACCGGGTCCGCCTCTTCATGGAGGTGGACGCCCTCGCGGGGTACGATGCGCAGATCCGGAAGCGCCTGTCCCGTGAGCGTCAGGGTTGCGTCGCCGCGCTGGTCCGGCGTCACGGCCGCATCCGCTTCGCGAGGTGGTCGATGACGTCGATCTTCGTGACGATGCCGGCGACCACGCCGCGGTCGACGACGATCGCCGCATTCGCGGAGAGGAAGACGTCGGCGAGGGTCTCGACGGCCGCGTCCGGGTCGACGACCGGCGGACCGGGATCGATCATTCGCTCGATCGGCTCGCTGCTCCGGTGCTCCCCTTCGAGGAGGTGCGTGAGCAGATCCACTTCGGAGATCATCCCGACCAGCTGCCCGTCCTCGACGACGGGCAGCTGTGAGACGTCGTACTGCTTCATCTTGGCGATGACGTCGCTGACGACGTCCCGGCCCGTCGCCGTGACAAGCGGGATGGCCTTCGCGCGCACGAGGTCGCCCACGGTGCCCAGGTCCATGTCGAGAAGACCGTGCTCGCGCATCCAGTCGTCGCTGAAGATCTTCGAGAGGTACCGCGACCCCGAGTCGGGCAGGATGACGACGGCGCGCTGACTCGCTCCGAGGTCGGGGAGGGTGCGGAGGTATTTGACCAATCCCGCCACGGCGGCGCCGCCGCTCCCCCCGCAGAAGATTCCCTCCTCGCGGACGAGACGCCGTGTCATGCCGAACGACTCCCGATCGGTTACCTGGACGACGTCGTCGATGATGGAGAAGTCGAGGGTCTCGGGAAGGAAGTCTTCCCCGATCCCTTCCACTTTGTAGGTATGCGCCTCGGGAATCCGGCCGCTCTTGTAGTAGCCGTAGAGAACCGAGCCTATGGGATCAACGCCCAGAACCCGCACCTGTGGATTCCGTTCCTTCAGGAACCGGCCCACGCCGGAGATCGTCCCTCCCGTTCCCATCGCGGCGGCGAAGATGTCCACGCGCCCGCCCGTCTGTTCCCAGATCTCCGGGCCGGTCGTCGAGTAATGAGCCCGCGGGTTGGCCGGGTTCCCGTACTGGTTCGCGTAGTAGCTGTTCGGCGTCTCCGCGGCGAGGCGCCGGCTCACGCTGTAGTAGCTGCGCGGATCGTCGGGCAGGACGGCCGTCGGGGTGATGACCACTCGGGCGCCGAAGGCACGGAGCAGACGGATCTTCTCGTCCGACATCTTGTCGGGCATGACGAAGACCGTCTTGTATCCCCGGACGGCGGCGGCGATGGCGAGACCCACGCCCGTGTTGCCCGACGTCGCCTCGACGATCGTCCCCCCGGGCCGCAGCCGGCCTTCCTGCTCCGCCTCAGCCACCATGACCGGGCCGATGCGGTCCTTGACCGACCCGCCCGGGTTCAGGAACTCCAGTTTGGCCACGACCTCGGCGCGGATTCCGCGGACGACCTTGTGCAGCCTGACGAGCGGTGTGTGCCCCACGACCTCGAGCACGCTGTCGTGGATGGCCACGGAGCCGCCGGCCATCGCCGGGATGATCGACACCTCATCTCCCTCATGGAGCGGGGTCTCGGCGCCCCGGAGCTGGCGTATCTCCGTCCCGTTGACGAAGATGTTGATGAACCCGCGCACCGCTCCGCCGGGTTCGCGCAGCTCGCGCTCCATGCCGGGGTAGGTGCGCTCGAGCACGTCGAGGAGTTCCGCGACCGTCGTCCCTCTGACCTGGACCCTCCCCTCTCCCCCGGTGAGGCGGCGGAGGGGCGTCGGCACATACACCGTGACCATGCGAATGCCTCCCGGAGCCTGCGTCTTACTGTACCGAGCGGGCGGGGTCCACATTCCCGCCGTCAGATGTGCGTGAACGCCTCGGTGAGATCGTCGATGAGATCCTGCGCGTGCTCAAGACCCACGGAGAGACGGAGGAGGCCCGGATCGACCTGGAGGGGTGAGCCCGTCAGGCTGGCGTGCGTCATGCTGGCCGGATGATCGAGCAATGACTCGACGCCGCCCAGGCTCTCCGCGAGGGTGATGACACGTACTCCGGCCGCGAGCGCCTTCGCGGCCTCGGCTCCTCCTTGAACCGTGAACGATACCATGCCGCCGAAAGCGGTCATCTGCCGGCGGGCCACGTCATGTCCGGGATGATCGGGTAGGCCCGGATAGTAGACACGCGCCACCTTCGGATGATTCTGCAGAAATGCGGCGACGGCGGCGGCATTCGAGGCATGCCGTTCCATGCGGACGGCCAGCGTGCGCACTCCGCGCAAGACGAGCCAGCAATCGAAAGGACCGGGAACGGCGCCGGCGGCGTTCTGATGGAAGCGCAGCGTGTCCGCGACATCGCGGCTGGTGGTCACGACGGCACCACCTACGATATCGCTGTGCCCTCCCAAGTACTTCGTCGTGGAGTGCACGGCGATATCCGCCCCAAGCAGAAGCGGCCGCTGGAAGAACGGCGAAGCGAACGTGTTGTCCACGACGACGAGGGCATCCCGGCCGTGGGCGAGGTCGGCCAGCGCTCGGATATCCAGGATCTTCAGGTACGGGTTCGTCGGCGTCTCGAGGAAGACCATCCGGGTCCGCGGTCCGAGCGCGCGCTCCAGGCGGGCCGGATCGGTCATGTCCACGAACGCGGGCACGATCCCGTAGCGCGCCAGGACGCGGACGAACAACCGGTAGGTGCCGCCGTATACGTCATCGGGCAGCAGCACCCCGTCGCCCGGCGAGAGGAGGTAAGCGCAGGCGGTGATGGCGGCCATCCCCGAGGCGAACGCCAGCCCGTACGCTCCCTCCTCGAGTGAGGCGAGGCAGGTCTCCAGCGCCGTGCGTGTCGGATTGGCCGTCCGGGCGTACTCGTACCCCTGGTGCTCGGCCGGCGCGCGCTGGGCGAAGGTGGACGACTGGTAGATGGGCGGGATGACTGCGCCGGTGGTGGGATCGGGCGCCTGGCCGGTGTGGATGGCGCGGGTCTCGAACCGCCGTTCCGACATGATTACCCCGCCGCGGTGGTCGCGGCGAGCGAGGGAGGGGACGCCGCCGCGTGCGCGAGGTCGTCGAGGGTGACCGGCGTGAGGAGGAGATCATACACTGATTGGAACTCACGCGCATAGACAGCGGCGACGTCTTCCAACGCGACCGCGCGGCCGAGGGTCTGGACCATCGAGGTCACCGGGCGGCCGAGGCCGCATGGATTGATGAACGTGAAGTGATCGAGGTCGGGATCGACGTTGAGCGCGAATCCGTGCATCGTCACCTTGCGCTTGACGGCGACCCCCACGGCACCGATCTTCCGATCGCCGACCCACACGCCGGGGAAACCTCGGCGGCGGTCCGCAGCGATGGCGAAGGCGTGCAGGGTCCTGATCATCGACTCCTCGAGCCGCCGCATGTAGCCGACGATGTCCTCGCCGTATGCCCGCAGATCAATAATCGGATAGCCGACGAGCTGGCGGGGCCCGTGATAGGTGATGCTGCCCCCCCGCTCGATGTCGTAGACACCGAATCCCTCGGAGCGCAGATACTCTCGGGAGAACAGGATGTGCTCGGGCTTCGTCGAGCGCCCCAGCGTAAACACCGGCTCGTGCTCGAGGAGGATGAGGCCGTCGGCGATCCGGTCTTCCCGGCGGGCGGCGACGAGCAGGCGCTGAAGATCCCAGGCCTGCGCGTACGGCGTGATCCCGGAAGTCAGGCTGAGCAGCCAGCCATCGCGGGGCATCATCACTTCATTCTATCAGGACTGCCTGGCCGGCTGGTCGGCGCGGTGAATCCGGCGGCCGCCGCAGGCCGCCGTGCCATCCGTAGCGTGTGAGACGCCGCCTCAGGCGCCGGCGCGCTGGGGATGCAGTTCCTTTGCCGTGGCCGGCCTGAAGTACGCCCATCCGACGACGCCGAGGTATGATGCCCAGGCCAGCACTTCGATGAGCGAGGGGTTCCCGTTGTATCCGAACAGTGCCCGGAGGAAGCTTCCGACGGTCGAGGTCTCGGAGAGGATGGGATTGATATCCCACAGATGCTCGATCACCGTTGGAATGAGGCCGGCCTCATGGAATTCGTGGATCCCGTGGGCGAGGAGGCCGGCGGCAAACAGCAGCAGGAGCACGCTGGTGACATTGAAGAACACGCGCAGGTTCATCCGGTACGTGCCTCGGTAGAGCAAGAACCCGAGCACCACGGCCGCGGCCAAGCCCGCAAGACCGCCCGCGGTCGCAGCGATGGGGCTGGCGGCCTTCGTCGCCGCGAACATGAACAGCGCCGTCTCGATCCCTTCCCGCCCGACGGCGACGAACGCCAGGAGACCCAACGCATACCCACCGCCGGCCTGCAGCGCGGAGTTGACCTGTGCGACCAGGTGCGCCCGGACGCCGATGGCCTGCTGGCGCATCCACAAGATCATGTACGTGAGCACGCCGGTCGCGGTGAACATGGCGGTGCCCTCGAAGACCGCCTCGGCCCGGCCCTCGAACGCGCCCGCGGTCAGGAAGATCAGCACACCGACCAGGACAGACAGGACCACAGCCCCGAACGTCCCCGCCCAGACGGCCGCGGCCCGTTCCTTGCTCCCGATCCTCGCCAGGTAAGCCAGGACGATGCCCACGATGAGGGCCGCCTCCAACCCCTCCCGGAGCGTAATGAGCATCGATGCCGCCATGCCGTCCCCCTTGCTTGTCGTCAGGCCGGCGTTAGGCTATCCTAATTCTTGACCTTGGTCAATCCTTTTCCAGCCCGAGTCTGCTCCTCCGGCGAAGACCCGATGGCTGGAACCGTGAGCACGCCGCCTCTGATGCGGCGACCCATGGTTCCGCCGGCGAGGCAACAATCGTTGTTTGGTAGCCGCACGAGATGACACCGGACACGGTCGAGGCCCTGCTGCGGGCCAAGGGCCTCCGCGTGACCCCGCAGCGGGCTCTGGTGGTCCGGCTCCTGCGCCGGTTCGGCGCCGACCATCCGTCTGCTGAAACCATCCACGTTCAGGCCACGCGTGAGATGCCGTCGCTCTCGCTGCGCACCGTCTATACGATTCTCGATGAGCTCGTCGACAAGAAGGCAGTGCGTTCCCTCGATGTGGGGACCGGGAGCAAACGCTTCTGCGTCAACCCGCGCCGCCACCACCATCTGGTCTGCCGGCAATGCGGGCGGATCGCCGACGTCTTGGTCGATGTCGGACCGCTCGATGTGCCTGTCGAGCAGCGCCGCGGGTTTCTAATCACCGACCACGAAGTAGTCTTCCGGGGCATCTGTGCCGTGTGCCGCTCATGACGACCCACGATATCGCCCGCATCGAACGCATGGAGATGTATCTCAAGGGCGTGCTCACCGTCTTCGAGACGACGCCGCCGGCGACGGTCTCCAAGGTGGCGGAGTTCATGGGGGTGTCCGCGCCGTCCGCCTCGGAGATGCTGCGCCGCCTGGAGCAGCAGGGATACGTTCGCGGCGCCGACGACGGCTTCGCGCTCACACCGTCCGGACTGGCCAAGGCGACCAAGGTGGTGCGCCGGCTGCGGCTCGCCGAGCGTCTGCTCACCGATGTTCTCAGGCTGGACCTGCCGAAGGTCTACGACGAAGCCTGCAAGATGGAGCACGTCATCAGCGACGAGGTCGAAGCCCGCCTCGCCGCGGTGCTCGGCCATCCGCGCACCTGCCCGCACGGCCTCCCCATCCCCGGCGAGGGAGGAACGCTTCCAGCAACGCACGGCCTGCTCGAGGCCCCGCTGGGGCAGCGGTTTCGCGTGGCATCGGTCCCCGAGGAGGATGCGGAACTCCTGCGGTACCTGTCCGATCAGGGGCTCCTGCCGGAACGAGAGGTCGTCCTCGACGAGATCGCACCGTTCAACGGCCCGGTCACGGTCACCGTCGACGGCGCCAAGCGCGCGATCGGCCGCGAAGTGGCCTCCCGCGTCTTCGTTATCGCGGGCGCCAATACGCCGTAGAGGTCTGTCGCGAGGACGAACTCGGCCGGCGCCCGTCGTCGAGACGCGCGGGCCGGGCGCACGACATCCGCTCGCTCAGTTCCGTATTCTGATGGTCCGCAGCCTGTTGAGCACCGCCGCAATCTCCTGCCTGCGCGGTAGGGCATAATCCCCGAGCGGGTAGTCCCGGGGCGAGAGAACGTCGAGTCCCTCCGCGGCGACATCGGCCTCCAGGACGCTGAGGAGCTCGCGGATCGACCGGTCTCCGTCGACGTATCCCCGCTCGGCGGCGAGGATGAGGGCAGCCCCGATGCCGCGGGCCTGCGCCGCTTCGGCCAGCTGGGCCAAGGCGCGCAGGTCGAGTGTGTCGCGTCCAAAGGTCATTCCTGATCCGGCTGCGTCGGGATAGATGCGGCGTCCTTTCAGGAAGGCGATCGAGTCGGCGAGGGGAACACGGTGATGCGTCCCGCCGAAACCCCGGATCTCCGCGACCCGCACGGCCGGCCACTGCGTGGACAACTCCCTTGCCGCGGCGGTCACGACGGCCGGGCGAAAGGCGTCCATGGCGATCACAGTATCGGCCGCCGCGGGGAGGCTGCTGCCGGTCCCCCCGGCGATGATGGTGGAGATCCCGCTCTCCGCGTACAGGGGCCGGACGAGGTCCGCCAGCGGCGTCACCGCCTCCTTCGCGTCGGGCCGGATGTGCCGCCACAGCGGATCGCGCGCCAACAGGCGCGGCGCGGTGCTGTCCTCGTCAAAGAGCAGCAGCGAGGTGCCGGCCTCCAGCGCCTCGGCGATAGCCGCCACCTCGGAGATCAGCGGTGGTACCGCCTGCGTATGGTACCGTGAG
>DATDEG010000268.1:0-2597 GCA_036523465.1 bacterium | reverse complement strand
CACGGCCGCGAGGCTCGTGGATGTCTCTTGTAAGTCATGGCGCTCCCTTCGTGCCCATGCGCTCTCGGACCTCGGCTCCGCGGGCCTAGCACGCCCTGTCGGGTCGCGATGCAAACGTTTGTTCGATATCCGCGGGGTGTGATTCAGTTGGGCTGGCCGTTGACGCGGTTCACCGCGGCATTTTCCTTCCTCCGGTGGATAGACGCCACGGCGCGTCCTGTGGTGGGATAGGGTGAGTCAGCGGCAGGAATTACTCGATAAGACGCTCGCGCAGGGCGTGCGCGATCGCCGCCGTGCGGTTGCGGACGCCAAGCTTCCGAAGGATATGACGGACGTGTGTTTTCACCGTCCCTTCGTGAACCTTGAGCCTTCTGGCGATCTCGGTATCCGTATTGCCCGTCGAGAGCTCGACGAGGATGTCACGTTCGCGGGAGGTTAGTCCGTTCATCGGTAGCGGCGCCTGGGGGCGGCGCGGTGGGATGTGAACGTACGGTAGCGGCGTCCCGCTTGAGGCGAGGATCGGACGGGGAGCCCCAGGGGTCCGGATGGCGCGCAGCGTCGTGAGCAAGATGTCGCCCGGAATGTCCTTGCAGACATAGCCGGATGCTCCCTCCTCAAACATTCTTGCCGCTTCCATCTGTACAACGTGATTCGTAAGGATGACAAGGTCACACGCGGGGACTGCTTCCTTGACGGGTTTGATGGCGGGGAGGGCACCCGGGATGTCGCGGTCCATGAGCAGGACATCGGGGCGCAGTTCACCGGCGAGCCGCTGCGCATCTTCTGCGCTCGCTCCTTCTCCCAGCACGGCGAAGTCGCCCGCTGAGAGCAGCAGCATCCTGATGCCGCTCCGCACGAGCGCCATCGCATCGATCAGCACCACGCGGATCATGGCCTCTTCTCCGCTCTTGGCGTGCCACATTTCGCCCGACGGCAGACATCTGATTCTGCCCCGCCGGAGGTTCGCCCCGGTGCTCCCATGGTAGACGACCTGGGGTCGGTCGGCACCACCGAACCGGTAGCCGCTCTCGGTTCGCTCCGCAGCGACCTGGCGGAGGTCGAAAGCCGGCTCATCCATCTGACGCGGCAGGCCAGCTCCGGCGGCCAACTCGACGATGCCCTGCGTGAACTGACCGTCTTGGCCGTCCGCATCCGCCCGCACTACGCGCAGCTCATGGAAGCGCTCGAGCGCCGCGACCTCACGTATCAGGACGTCGCCGGACTGGAAGAGGGAAAACGGCGGGTGCTCTGGCTGTACCGCCGGCTCCGATTGGAACAGATCTTCTTCAGCAAACTCCGGCTGGAGCGGACGCTGCGCGATACGCTCTACCGGCAGATCCTCGAAGGGTACGACGAGTTCTCCGCCATGGAGGCGTTGGAAGCGCGCCTCCGCGGGCTCCCTGATGATGCGCTCGCCGGTGAGCTCCTTCGGGAGGAAGTACCGGGGCCGGAAGCTGGTCCCGATGCGCCCGAGTCGTAGCAACCGGTTTCCCTCGCCACGTACCTGCGAAGCGTGACAGCGTCTTGGTTCTGATGAGCCGTCGCCGTGGCGGGATGTCAGCGTGCGGTGAGGAGTGAGAGCATGGGTACGAAGCGCCGGGCCTACATCGAGGAGATCGCGAGACGCATCGGTCGGCGCAAACTCGTCTGGTTCGGGCACAATGGAAGCAACGCGCGCCCGTTGACCTCCCTCCCGCAGTTCTCACGGGCGTTCTCCGTGATGTCACCGGCTGGTCTGGGGGACCATCGGGAGGTGTGCATCGAGCACCTCACCGGCGAACGCGTTCGCACCGGCGGTCACGAGCTGCACCCCGAGACCTCAGAAGTGGATCGTCAGTTCCACCAGCAGGTCTTCGATTCGTTAGGCGAACCCACCGTGACGGTGACGCACCAGGCCAGCCGGTTCTTCGCCTCGGTCTACTTCCTGCGCCGGGAGTTCGTGCAGCACCTGGGTCTCTTCCACGAGCGCCAAGTGGTGTTCGATCATAAACCCTGGGTGGAGACTGAGCTCCGGGAGATCGGGATCCGCGTTGTTCCCTGGCGCTATCTTGCCACGCATGATGCGAACCTCCGGCCCGCTCTCGAGCGCGCCCTGCAGGGAGGCCCCCTCGTCCTTCGCGCCAATCGGTCCATCTCCGGACGGGGACTGACGATGGTTCGTCATCCGGACGAGATCGCTCAGGTGGGAGAGGGGACAAACCCCGACGGCTTCATTGCGGTGGCCCCGTTCCTCGAGCCGAGCGTCCCGTTGAACGTGAACGCGTGCGTGTTCCCCGACGGCACGGTGTCGCTGCATTCACCGTCTCTCCAGCTAATCGGGATCCCGGGCGCAGGGAGCCCGTTCACATACTGCGGGAATGATTTCGCCCAGGTCCGGGAACTGGACGAGGCCATCCTCGATACCCTGCAGGAGATGGCGACGCGTGTGGGACGATGGCTCTGTTCCATGGGATACGCCGGCGCCTTCGGCGTCGACGCGCTCCTGTATCAGGGCGCCGTCTACCTCACCGAGGTGAACCCGCGGTTCCAGGGGTCGTCGCTGGTGTCGGCATCTCTGGACGCGGAGCTCGATCGGCCGGACATGTACCTGACGCACG
>DATDEG010000267.1:0-3041 GCA_036523465.1 bacterium | reverse complement strand
CCATGGATCTCTACCATCGGCTTGGGGCGCACGTCGGAGATTGGGCGCAACCGTGTGCCTCGACCACCGGCCAAGATGACGGCCTGCGTGGGCCGGTAGAGATCGGCCCTGGCAGAAGAACCTGAGCTCATTGGCGCACTGCCGCCCGCAGCCGTCGTTTCTGACCGAACGAACCGACCGCCTGTTCGTAGATGATCTCGCGCCTCGCCGCGATTCGCTCCGGGGCAAGCCGGTCCCGCACAGCCGCGCGACCGGCCCCTCCCACGGCCACGGCATGTTCGGGGTTACGCAAGAAGGGCAGCAGGGCCTCGGCGAAAGCAGCAGGGTCCCCCGGAGGCACGACGACGCCCCCTCCTGTCTCTCGCAGGAGTTCGGAGATTCCGGTCGCAGCCGTGACGACGACGGGTCGGGCCGCGGACATCGCCTCGGCGGCGACCAGGCCAAACGATTCGAAGCGCGACGGCAAGGCAAGGACACGAGCGGCCGAGAGGGCAGCTCTGACCTGGTCGCGCGGCACGTGTCCGAGAAAGCTGCAGCCCGTCAGATCGCACCCGTTGCGCGCCATCCATTCCGGATACGGGATACCCTCCCGGCGGCCGACGTGGCCGATGAACCTGGCTTCGGCGTCGGGAATCGCCCGGCGGACGATGGCCATCGCCTGTACGAGAATCTCCGGCGCCTTCCACCGCGCCACTCGCCCGAGGAACAGCACGATGGGCTTGGTCTGATCGGCAGGGGGAACGTCGCGCCAATTGATCCAGTCAATGGGCAGCGGGAGGACTTCCACATCGCGATGGGTGAACCACCCGATATCTCGATGCGCGCGTGCGTGGGCGTGCGAGGAGGCAACGACCACATGGGCGCGATTCAGCGCCAGACGCTCCAGGAATGCCGCCCACCGGACATCTAGTGTAGGCGCCTTCCCATGGTGCTCCCAGATGTCGGGAATCCCATGTAGTTGAGCCACCGTAGCCACGGGCCGGACGGTTCCGATGCCCACCCCCGCCGCGTTCCAATCCGGATATTCAACGACGTCGAAGTCGACGCCCAGGCGCCGATACTCGGATAGTGTCGTCATACCGAAGCGAAGCCGCATCAACGTCCCCGGCAGCAGGAACCGCTGGAGCCGGCGGAATCCGGGGATACGCATCATCCCGCGGCAATGAATATGGACGCCCTGCAGATCGTAGTCCGCGGGGCTCTGCTTGTCCGCACACACCAATACATGCACCTCATGTCCTCGGAGAACCAGAGCCGGGGCTACGCAGAGGATGTACGTCCAGACGCCTCCGGCCTGGGGAGACCCGGGAGGAGAGCCGCTCGAGATGAACAGCATCTTCAAATCCGTTCACTCCCCCGATTGTGCCGCCGATCGCCTGCGAACGATGCCCCGGCCTACCGGCGGACGTGCGGGTCGAGGATGTCGCGGAGCCCGTCTCCGAGCAGATTCAACCCCACGACAGACATCAAGACCGCCAACCCCGGATAGAGCATCAGCCAGGGCGCATGCCAGATGTATGCTTGGCCCCGGCTCATCATCGTGCCCCAGCTCGGCGTCGGCGGCTGAATGCCGAGTCCCAAGAAGCTCAGGCTAGCCTCGGCCAGGATGGTATGCGCCATGCCCAGGGTACCCAGGACGATGATCGGGCTGAGGGCGTTGGGAAGGATGTGCCGCGTGATGATCCGCAGATCGGTTGCACCGACGGCCCGAGCACCCTCCACGAAATTCTTGCCGCAGAGCGAGAGGGTCTGGGCACGGACCAGACGGCAAATGGCCGGCCAACCGACCATGCCCAGGGCGATGAAGAGATTGAACATGCCTGGTCCCAACGCCGCGACGATGGCCATGGCAAGGAGCAGGCGCGGTAGGGCAAACATCACGTTCGTCAGCCCACTGACGACATCATCAGTCCAGCCGCCGTAGAACCCGGCGACCAGACCCAGCAGCGCGCCGATGAGGATGGCGATGCTCTGCACCACAACGCCCACCGTCAGCGAGATCCGGCTTCCCCAGATGATCCGGCTGAGAATGTCCCGCCCGAGGTTGTCGGTCCCCAGGAGGAACCCGGCCGTGCCGGGCCGACGCAGGGCATGTGTGAGGTCGTTGAGCGTCGGATCATGGGGGGCCACCCAGGGTGCCGTGACGGCCATGATCGCCAGCACCGTCACGATGAGTAGCCCGACGATGATGTTCCCCTGGCGGAGGGGGCGCTTCCATGAGTGCCAGCGGGGAGCCACCGCGGGAAGCGCAGCCGTCCCGCGGCGCGCCGCAACGCGCCGCGCCGCGTCCCCGATCACTGCGTTCGCGGATCGTTCCATCGGTCCGGCGCTCAGTCGTACCGTATCCTGGGGTCAACCAGCCCGTACATGAGATCGACGGCGAGATTGATCCCGATGAAGATCACCGCGAAGAACAGGACGCACCCCTGCACGAGGAGGAGGTTGCGGTTTCGGATCGCGTCCACCAGCAGCTGGCCGATTCCCGGCCAGGAGAAGATCGTCTCCACGATCACCGATCCGGCCATCAGGCTGCCGAGGTTGAGACCGATCACAGTCAGGACCGGAACCATGGCGTTCGGCAGGATGTGCCGGACGATGACCATTCCGCGGCCGACGCCCTTCGCCCACGCCGTTCGCACGTAATCCGCCCCGAGAACATCGAGCACGGCGGAGCGGCTCAGCCGCGCCATCGCGCCGGTGTAGGACAGCCCTAATGTGACAGCCGGCAGCACCAAGTAGGACCACTCTCCCCGGCCGTACCCGGTCGCCGGCAGGAGCGCCCACCGCACGGCGAGCCACCACATGAGCAGCAGGCCCAGCCAGAACGTCGGGACGGAGACGCCGACGAGCGTGACGACCATGCCTGCCGCGTCGAGGAACGACCCCCGCCTGAGGGCCGTGAACACTCCTGCCGTGATCCCGAGACACGTCGAGATTGCCACCGCCGCCAGGGCCAGCCGGGCCGTGACCGGCAGTCGCTCGACGATCATATCCCGGACGCGCTCGTTGGTGAAGGGCTCGGTGCCGAAGTCGCCGCGGAG
>DATDEG010000266.1:0-10920 GCA_036523465.1 bacterium | reverse complement strand
CAGCCCAATCAGCAGGTTGTAGACGACGAGGGGCACGGAGGCGATCGAGAGCAGGACGTGAATCGCCAGCAGCGGCAGGTACAGATACAAGCGCACGGCCGGCGGACCGGGAAAGGCCTTCGTCCCTCCGAGGGCAACGCGCATCACGTAGAGCACGAGGAACGCGCTGATGAGAACGGCGGCGGTCAGCATGAGCCGGCGGTGCAGGGCGACGCGCCCGGCGCGGATGGCGGTCCGACCACGCAGCAGGACGATTAGGGCCGACGCGTTGATCACCGCGATGAGGTGCGGAGCGAGAGCGACGAGGCGCGCGAGCACCGGCGGCAGAGAGGCCGGTGGCCTGCCGGACAGCGCGTAGCCCAGTACCACATAGACGGCGGCCGCCATGGCACACGCCGCGAGGCCCGGATGGCGGGCCACGAAGCGACCGAGGCGCGGTGCGTCGTGGGGCGGCCCCCTCACCCCACCCGCTCGACCGCCATGGCGATCCCCTGCCCCACGCCGATGCACATCGTCGCCAGCCCGTACCGCCCGCCATCAAGCCGCAGCTCGTGCACGAGCGTCGTCACCAGACGTGCGCCGCTGAATCCGATCGGGTGGCCCAATGCGATCGCTCCCCCGTTGGGGTTCAACTTCTCCATTGGGATGCCGAGCTCGCGGACGCAGGGGATGACCTGCGCGGCAAACGCCTCGTTCAGCTCGATCACGTCGAAGTCCTCGATGCGCAGTCCCGTTCGCTCCAGCAGTTTGCGGGTCGCCGGGATCGGTCCCAGTCCCATGTAGGCTGGATCCACGCCCGCGACCGCCGAGGCGATGACGCGGACGATCGGCCGCAGACCGAGGCGCTCCGCGGCTTCGGCGGATGTGACAAGAACGGCGGCCGCTCCGTCGTTGATGCCGGACGAGTTCCCGGCCGTCACCGTACCGTTGGGCCGGAAGACCGGCCACAGCGCGGCCAGCTTCTCCAGGCTCGTGTCCGCCCGCGGGTGCTCGTCCGTCTCGACGACGACCGGATCGCCCTTGCGCTGGGGGATGAGCACGGGGACGATCTCCTGTCGGGCCCGGCCCGTCGCGATGGCGCGGGAGGCAAGCTGGTGGCTGCGGAGGGCAAAGGCGTCCTGTTCTTCGCGAGTGATGCCGAACTGCTCCGCCACGTTCTCGGCCGTTTCACCCATGCTGTACGGCGGATACATCTCTGCGAGACGGGGATTCGTGAATCGCCAGCCGAGCGTCGTGTCGTGCAGCTTCAGCTCGCCGCGGCGGTACCCGCTCTCCGGTTTGCCCATCACAAACGGCGCGCGGGTCATCGATTCTACGCCGCCGGCGATGAAGACCTCGCCCTCTCCCACCTTGACGGCCTGCGCGGCGGACGCGACGGCTTGGAGGCCCGAGCCGCACAAGCGGTTCACTGTCTGCCCCGCAACGCCCACGGGCAGCCCGGCGAGCAGCAGCGCCATCCGGGCGACGTTCCGGTTGTCCTCGCCGGCCTGGTTTGCTGCACCGAAGATGATATCTTCGATGAGATTCGGATCCACGCCGCTGCGACGGATGAGCTCACGGATGACATGGGCGGCCAGATCGTCCGGACGGACCTCGCGGAGCACGCCGTTGTAGCGGCCGACAGGCGTGCGGACGGCATCGACGATCACGGGAGTGGCGCTCGCCCCCGCGGTCATCGCCGGCTAACGCCCCTCGTATTTCGGCGTGCGCTTCTCGAGGAACGCGGCGACACCCTCGCGGTGATCCGCGGAGCGCCCGGCGATCTCCTGAAGGTGCGCTTCATATTCGAGGGCGGCATCAAGCGGTGCATGCAACGCGTAGCTGAGCCCTCGCTTCGCCAGCCCGTAGGCCTTCGTCGGCCCCGCGGCCAGACGCCCGGCGAGAGACGTCGTCGCCGGCATCAGCTCGTCATGCGGAACGACGCGGTTGACGAGTCCCAACCGGAGGGCCTCCGGGGCATCCACGGGATCGGCCATGTAACATAGCTCCAGCGCTTTGCCCAGTCCGACGAGACGCGTCAGCAGATAGGTGCTCCCCGAGTCGGGTACGAGACCGACCCGCGCGAAGACCTCGATGAAGGTCGCCTTCTCGCTGGCGATCCGGATGTCCGCGGCCAGCGCCAGGCTCATCCCAGCCCCCGCGGCGACGCCGTTGACCGCGGCGATCACCGGTTTCTCAACCGTGCGCATGAGCAGGATGATAGGGTTGTACGTGGCGCGCAGGTGCGCGCGGTAGGAGAGATCTCCCGTGCCGCGCCCGCGCAGATCTTGTCCCGAACAGAATCCCCGCCCTCCGCCGGTCACGACAAGACATCGGACCGCGGCATCACGCGCGCCCTGGCGGAGCGCGTCGTGGAGCTCCCGGGCCATCTGCTCGTTCACGGCGTTCAACACGTCCGGCCGGTTGAGCGTGATCGTCATCACGCCCCCGTCCTGGTCAACGATGATCGTATCCGGCATCTGCGTCTCCTGGTTTGCCTGCGTGCCTGCCGCTTACCCCATACCTCTTACCCCGTCTTGCCGCGGCGTTCCGTCAGCGACCCTTGAAGATCGGTTTCCGCTTTTCAAGAAACGCGGTGATGCCCTCCGTTCGATCCTCTGTCGCGAAGAGGAGGTAGAATGCCCTACGTTCGTAATCCAGACCACTCTCGATCGTGGTGTCGAACGCCTTGAGGATGGATTCCTTCGCCAGGCGCACCGCGACAGGCGGCTTGGAGGCGATCTCCTTCGCCAGCGCCACGGCTTCATCCAGCACCGCCTCGGCCGGAACGACCCTCGTCACCAACCCAAAGGCCTCGGCCTGCCGGGCCGAGATCGGACGGCCGGTGAGCACCAACTCCATCGCGCGCGCCTTCCCGATGGCTCGCGTGAGCCGCTGCGTTCCGCCGGCGCCCGGCATGATCCCGAGATTGATCTCGGGCTGCCCGAACTGCGCCGTCTCCGCGGCGACGATCATGTCGCAGAGCATCGCGAGCTCACACCCACCGCCGAAGGCCATACCGTTCACCGCGGCAATGAGGGGGATGGTGATCTTCCTGATCCGCTCCCACTGCTGGAACCGGTATCCGGCGAGCATCTCCGGGGCGCTCGCTCCTGCCATCTCCTTGATGTCCGCTCCCGCGGCAAACGCCCGGCCCGCGCCCGTGATGACGGCGCAGCGCACATCCGCATCGCGCTCCGCGGACTCCAGAGCCTGAACCATCTCATCCATCGTGGCCTGGTTGAGCGCGTTGAGCACGCTGGGCCGGTTCAACGTGATAACCGCGTACCCGTCTCCCGGGGTCACCGTGATGTTTTCGTACGTCATCTCCGCCTCCGCCTCGCCTTACCGCTCTGCGCCGTCCTCCGTGTCCGCTTCTCCCCTGCTTCCCGTCTGGCGCTTCCCGTTCGCGGCTCCGCATCTCCTCCAGGCAGCGCCCGTCCGCAGTTCCCGCAGAACGCGAATCCCTCCGGAATGTGCTTAGCAGCACAGTGCGGGCACGTCCGCACCGGCGGTCCCCAGGTATACTCGGTACTCTCGCCCACGGCAAGGCGCCGCCGGATGCCAGCGTAGTCGATCGGCCGCTTCTCGCGAAAGGCCTCGATGCCTTCCTGAGTCTCCGGGGCGCCGGCGTGCAGCGTCAGCCAGTCACGGGCGTGGCCGATGGTCAGGTGCCAGGAGAGATCCCGCCAGAAGTTCAGCTGCTGCTTCGTGTAGCGGGTCACCTCGGGAAGCTTGTCGTAAAGCTTCAGCGCCAGCGCGTCAACCGCCCCGTCGAGCTCCGCGCGTGGAACGACCTGGTTGATCAGTCCCCAGTCGAGCGCGGTGCGGGCCGGGATCTCATCGCACAGGAACAGGATCTCCCGCGCGCGCCGGTCTCCCACGATCAAGGGCAGCCACTGCGTGGCGCCGGCCGCGGGGACGCTTCCGCGCGCGGGACCGACCTGGCGGATCACGACATCGTCGGCGGCGACCGCAAGGTCGCACGCTATGTTGAACTCGTTGCCCCCGCCGACGACCATCCCGTTCAGGCGGGCGATCGTGACCTTGCCGATGTTGCGCAGCCGCTCCTGCGCCTCGATGAAGGCCCCCATCCACTTCCAGTAATCTCGAGGGCGGCGGAGGAAGCCTTCCTGCTCCTCGAGGTCGGCGCCGGTGCAGAACGCGCGCTCTCCGGCGCCGCTGAGGATCACGACGGCGATCCCGTCGTCCCATGATGCGTCCTCGAACGCACGGCTCATCTCCCGCAGGGCGGTGAAGTTCAGCGCGTTGAGGACCTGCGGCCTGTTGATCGTCACCCGCGCCACGGGTGGTGACTTTTCGTACCCGACGGCCTGGAACTCGAACGCGCCGGCAGGACGGCTGAGCGGGCTCTCCATCTAGCTCACCTGCACGTACATCATCGTGACGAGGCCCTTGGCGAATATCTGAAGATCATCGCCGGCCGCCCGGCCCTCGACGGAGCGCATCGCGGCACGCAGCGCGTCCGCATCGTCGAAGTACATCTCGGCCATCATGTAGTACGGCGCCTGCCCGCCGACTGCTCCGGTGATCCTTCCGGCTTCGAGCCGCCGCAGACCGGGCCAGCGCTCGATGAGGGGCAGATGGATCTCACGGTAGTGGCGGTCGAACGCCTCAGGATCCGGCGGCGCGGTGTAAAGCGCGACGAGCTTTACCATGCGGGCCTCCATGTCGCGGGGATGGGTCTGGGAGGGAGGCCGCAGGTCCCCTCCCAGGTAATGTCGCTGTTTTCAATCAATTGGTGATGAGGACCTCGTAGCCCACGGCCCGGAGCTCCTGCGCCACGCGCTGCGCGTTCTCGCGATCGGCGAACGCTCCCACCTGCACGCGGAACAATCCGCCGACGAGATTGATGTAAGCGTCGAACCCACGCTCACGCAGCTCTGCCGCCCGGATCTCGGCATTCTCACGCCGGAGGAAGGCGCCGACCTGGACACGGTAGAGCACGCGGGGGGACGGCGTTACCGCGGGTGGGGTCGTCGGCGGTTGGGGCGTGGCCTGCGGCGGCTGCGGCGCAGGTTGGGGAGGCTGCGCGGCCGGCGGCTGCGGTGCCGGAGTGGGCGCGACTTGTTGCGGAGGCTGGACTGGCTGCGTCGGCCGGACCTGCGGCGATGCGGGCTGTGGACTGGGCTGCGGAGCCGGCGCGGTGGGGGCAGGACGAGCGATCCGCGGCGGCGTCGTGGTTGGAGTGAGGAACGCCTGCCCGCCCACGTAGCCGACCAGGACGGCCACGCCGAACAAGCCCACCAGGACGATGATCGCGACAACCAGGGGCTTCACCGAGACTCCCCCTCTCCGAACCCGTACTGATGTTAGGCTACGTGTCGGGCAAAACCTCTTCGCCCCGCGCCGAGGTCAGGAGCACCACTGCCCCCACGCCGACGATCAGGTAGTACGAGAGCAGACGGTCCAGGACGACGAGCGCCGCGGCCGCGGGCGCTCCCGCACGAAGCCCGGTCACCAACGCGATCGCCGCCACCATCGTCAGCTCGGTCACGCCGATTCCGCCCGGGATGAGGGCGGCGATGGCCACCAGATTGGCCGCGCTGAACACGAGCATCGCGGACCCCAGCGTCATCGGTACTCCGACGGCACCGGCCACCGCCGTCAGCCTCCCCGCCTCGAGGAAGGCGGCGACGATGGAATACCCGGCCAGGTACGGCAGCGTCGCCGATCCCCGCGACGATGCTACGCCGTCGATGAACTCCCTGCCGGCCCGCTCGACCATGGACTGAACCCCGGGCACCCAGGTCAAGAGCCTGAGCGCCAGGCGACCGGCCATGCGGATCCCGCGTGGGGCGATGAGAATAACCAACCCTCCCACGAGCAAGACGACGGCCGCGACCAGCACCGGGCGGAACTGCCGGCCGCGGCTGAGTGGGAAGACGATCAGCGAGATCCCAAAGAGCACGACCAGCGCGATTCCATCGAAGAGCCGCTCGACCATGGCCGCGCCGACTCCTGCCGCAAGCGGCACTCCGTGCGACCGCCGGAGCAGCAGCGGCTTGGCGAGATCAAACGCCCGGCCGGGCGTCACGCTGGCCGCGGCCACACCGGCAAGGATGGCCCGGACGGCGGCGCCGATGGAGAGCGGCCGGTCCTCCCCCACGAGACGGCGGACGAGCATGCGCCACCGCAGGCCCTTCGCCGCCACGTTGACCGCGGCGAACACCACAGCGGCGGTGAGCGGCAACGGCCGTGCGGATGAGACGATGTCTCCAACCGCCTGCCAGTCAACCCGCACGACCAGCAGGATGAGGAGGACCCCGCCGGCAGCGAGGAACGCGACGCGCGTCCAGCGGGACATCAAGCGCGGCCGTCCTTTCGCCTAGGCAAGCGCGTGCAGGTACTGGCGCAACTTCTCCCGCATCCCGGCCAGCTCCGCGGCACGGTCACGATCCCGGGCGATCACCTCTGCCGGCGCCCGCCGAACGTACTCCGGATCGCGAAGCCGTGTGTCGATGCGCCCGCTCTCGGCTTCGAGATCACTCAGCATCCGGTTCAGGCGTTCCCGCGCGGGAGCAACGAGGTGGTCGCTCACCTCCGTCCTGATCGAGAGATCTGCTGAGATTGTCTCGGCGATGATCCGGCTCCCCGGAGACTCCGGCGACGGTTCACCGGCCTCACGCGGAAGGATCGTCGGGTCCTTCGCCCGAGCCATCCACTCGAGATAGCGCGCCAGATCCCCTAGGAGGGACGCGAGCCTCTCTTCACCGCGGATGTAGACACGGAGCCGCTCCTTTGGGGGCACATTCAGCTCGGAGCGCTGGCTCCGGTGTCCGCGCACCGCCGCCATCAGCGCCGTCATCATCTCTTCCGCACCATCATCGATCCACGCCGCATCGGGCTCCGGCCACCGGGAGATCATGATACTCTCGCCGTCGTGAGGCAGGTGCTGCCAGACTTCCTCGGTGAGGAACGGCATGACTGGGTGGAGCAGCTGCATCGTCCCCGCCAGCACCGACCACAGAGTGTGCTGGACCGCCGCACGGCGCTGCGGCAGATCGATCTTGGCCATCTCCAGGAACCAGTCGCAATACTCGTTCCAGATGAAATCGTAGAGTACCCTGGCCGCCCGGTCGAACTCGTAGGCCTCGAGGTGGACGGTGACGGCCCGCGCCACCCGCGCGTACCGCGACCGGATCCAGCGCTCGGGGAGTCCGTACGCGCCGCGCGGCACCGGAGTGCGGTGGTCGAAGCCGTCGAGGTTGAGGAGCACGAAGCGGGTGGCGTTCCAGATCTTGGTCGTAAAGTTGCGTACGTCGGCGATCATCTTCTCGCTGAACCGGAGGTCCTGCTGGCCCTGGGAACAGCGTGAGATGAGCGCAAACCGCACGGCGTCCACACCGTACCCGCGCCCGTCGGCCGTCTCGAGCGGATCGATCCCCGTCCCCAGCGACTTGCTCATCCGGCGGCCGTCGAGGGTCATCACCGTCGGCGCAACGTACACGTCGGTGAAGGGGACGTCATCCATGAAGTGCAGCCCGAGCATGATCATCCGCGCGATCCAGAGGAACAGGATCTCGTTCGCCGTGACGAGCACGTCGCCCGGGTAGAAGTAGCGCAGGTCGGGAGTGTCCGCGGGCCAGCCCAGCGTCGCAAACGGCCACAGCCCCGAGCTGAACCACGTATCCAGCACGTCCGGATCCTGCCGGAGCACCGTGCCGCCGCACTTCGGACAGCGCTCCGGGCGCGTCTTCGCGGCGGTGCGCTCGCCGCAGGCGTCGCACTGCCACACGGGGATCCGGTGACCCCACCACAGCTGCCGGGAGATCGTCCAGGGCCGGATGTGATCGAGGAAGTGCAGGACGTTCTTGGCCCAGCGCTCGTGGTGGAAGCGGACGCGGCCGGACCGGATGGCCTCCGCCGCCCGCGCCGCCATCGCGGTCATGTCGCAGAACCATTGCTCGCTGATGTAGGGCTCGATCACCGCGTGACACCGGTCGCAGGTCCCCACGCTCGTCCGGTACGCCTCGACCTTCTCCACGAGCCCAAGCCTGCGGAGCTCCTCGCCCACCGCCGTGCGGGCCGCGAAGCGGTCCAGACCGGCAAACGGCCCGGTGTCGCTCGTCATCCGTCCTTTCGGATCGAGGACGACGAGCGTGGGCAGGCCGTGATCCGCGCCGATCTCATTGTCCAGCGGATCGTGGCCGGGCGTGATCTTCAGCGCGCCGGTTCCGAAGTCGCGCTCCACCCGGCGATCGCCGATGACCGGCACGCGGCGGCTGCTGATCGGCACGAGCACCTCGCTTCCGATCAGCGCCCGGTACCGGGGATCCTCAGGATGCACAGCGACGGCAACGTCGGCGAGGATGGTCTCGGGCCGCTGGGTGGCGATCACGATACCCGGTCCTCCGTCCGCGCCCAGGTAGCGCACGTGCCACAGCTCGGTATCCACCTCGACGTGCTCCACCTCGAGATCGGAGATGGCGCTCTCGTCGCGCGGGCACCAGTTCACCATCCGTGTGCCGCGATAGATCAGGCCCTCCTCGTAAAGGCGGACGAAGGCCTCCATCACGGCGTCGTAGTAGCCGGGGTCGAGGGTGAAGACGTAGCGGTCCCAGTCGCAGGAGAATCCCATCCGCTTGAGCTGCTCGTCGATGATGCCGCCGTACTGCCGCTTCCACGCCCAGACCCGCTCCACGAAACGTTCGCGCCCGAGATCCTGGAGGGTCAGGCCTTCCTTGGCCAGCTCCCGCTCCACGACATTCTGCGTGGCGATGCCGGCATGGTCGGTCCCCGGCTGCCACAAGGCGTTGCGTCCCTGCATCCGCCGCCAGCGGATGAGGACGTCCTGGACGGAGAACGTCGAGGCGTGTCCGATGTGCAGCTCGCCGGTGACGTTCGGCAGGGGCAGCATGATGACGAAGGGGTCGCGGGAGGGGTCGACCGGCGCGCGGAAGTATCCGCGCCGCTCCCACTCCCGGTAGCGCGGCATCTCCACCTGCCGTGGGTCGTAGGCTGTGGGCAGTGTCTTCGTCGCCATTGCCGTTGCCCTCCGAAAGCCGTCTCTCCCCCATGCCTGCGAAAACAGAAACGCCCCGTCCTGACGGGACGGAGCGATGCACTGACCTCCGCGGTACCACCCGCGTTCCGGTGCCATCGTCATGAGCGAATGACGGCCGGCTCTTGCGGCGCTCTCTCGGGCGCACCCGGCATCCCTGCGGCCTGAGGCCGTTGAGGATGCGGCTCAGAGGCGACCTTCGCCCGCGCTCACTCAGACGGCTCGCACCGAGCGCCATCCTCGCTTGAGAGCGGCGGCGGGCTACTCCTCCCCGTCTTCGCCTTGGTGTGAGTATATCACGGGCAGGAGCCGCAGAGGCTGGAACTCGAAAGGCCCTCGCTGTGGCCGACTCGGGCGCCGTAGGGAAACGGTTGAAAGCCAAGCCAGACGTGGAGGCTCACGTGACCCGCCGGCAAGTCGCCGCGTTTCGGCTTGCCCGGCAGCATCTCGATACACGGGCGGCGGCGCGGGCGCTGCTGGCGGTCGTCGGTCAGATGGGCGGCGCGCAGGCCCAGGTGCTCTCCGCGGCTCAGATCTCGCTGTGGGCGCGGATCGGCCGACTCGCGGCGGAACACATCGACACGGCCATCCACGAGCGGAGGTTAATCAGAGCCTGGTGCATGCGGCATACGCTCCATCTCGTACCTGCTGAGGATCTCGCTGTATTTGTGAGGGGATCGGCCGGACGGGTGGAACGCGACGTCCGCTGGCTCCGCGGGAAAGGGATGCCCGACCGGACCATTGAGAAGATCATCGCCGCCGCGCTTGAGGCGATGGACCAACCGCTCACACGGCGGGAGATCGCGGGGCGGATGAGCCGGTCGCTGGGCGTACGGCTGCGCGAGCATGTCGGCGGCGGCTGGGGGAACCGGGCGAGGATCCCGGCCATTGTGATCGGAGGGATGACGATCTCGATTGTTTGGCTTTTCTATCTTGTCGGAGCCCGCGGGGTGATCTGCTCGGGGCCCGCGCGCGGGGCGGAGCCGACGTACGTCAGAGCGGACATCTGGATCCCGCGGTGGCGCGACACACCTAGGGAGGAAGCGGAGCAGCGACTCCTGCGACGGTACCTACAGACGTTCGGACCCGGAACGCCTTCCGAGTTTGCGTACTGGGTGGGTACGCCCCAGCGTGAGGCGCAGGCGATCTGGACTCGGGAGGAATCGAATCTTGCTCGAGTAAGCGTCGAGGGCGCCTCGGCCGCCGTCGTCCGGGCGGACGTGGCGGACCTCGTGGAGGCTCCGTTGATCCGGCTACCTGTGCGCCTGCTCCCCTACTTCGACGCGTACCTCCTCGGTCACAGGGACCGCCGGCACATCGTCGACGCAGCAAATCTGAAGACGGTCTACAGCACCCAGGGGTGGGTCGCTCCCGTGGTGCTCGTCGATGGACGCGCGGCGGGAACCTGGTCGCTGACTCGAGAGCGGGGACGTCTCCGGATCGCCGTCACGCCATTCGCGCCGTTCACGCGAAACATCCGGACTGCGATCCGCAGGGAAGCAGACGATCTTGGCCGGTTCCTCGGAGCCGCTGAGGTGCAGGTGCAGATCGCACAGCCAACGGCTTGAGGAACTGGAAGCGCCCGCTTGTTCGCGGCCGCATGAAACGTTGAGGGCCGGCTAGGCTCATTTCGCCTGCCGGCCCTCGCGTCTTGAACCTTCAGCCGCGAACTTAGGACAACATCTGCTGGCTCGGCTGCGGCCGGATCGTCGGTTGCGGCGCCACCGGTGGGGGCACCGGCAGGCCCACGGCGGGGGTCGGCGCCAGCGCCTCGCTGAGCACCTCATCCATGTGCTCGACGAGGACCATGTGCAGCTTGCGGCGCACGTTGGCCGGGATCTCATTGAGATCCTTCTCGTTTTCCTTCGGGAGGATCACCGTGCGGACGCCGGCCCGGTGCGCGGCGAGCACCTTCT
>DATDEG010000265.1:0-8575 GCA_036523465.1 bacterium | reverse complement strand
CCTCGCGGATGCGGAACACGTTCATCGCTCCCGGCACGGCCACGATCGACGATGTCTTCGGCGGCGTGGACGACGGCCTGTATGCGAAGAGCATGCGCGGAGGGCAAGTGAAGCCGGGCTCCGGCGAGTACAACTTCGGCGTCCAAGAAGCCTACCTGATCAGAGGCGGCAAGATCGCCGAGCCGGTGCGCGGGGCGATGCTCGTGGGCAAAGGGCCGGAGACGCTGCGGCGCGTCGTCGCCGTGAGCGGGGATCTCGCCACCGCCGCGGGGATGTGCGGCAGCCTCTCGGGCTCGATCCCCACCGAAGTCGGGCAGCCGCACGTCCTCATCTCGGCCATCGTCGTGGGAGGTGAAGCAGCGTGACACTGGATGAGGCGCGTACCTATGTGCTCGGAGAAGCCGCGCGGCGTGGAATCGCCGCGGAGATCGTCTCGGAACGGGGGCGGGAGCTCACCGTCCGGGCGCACGCGCACCGGATCGAGCAACTGACCCAGGCCGTCCGCGGCGGGGTGGGCGTCCGGGTGATCGTCGGCGGGCGCGCCGGATACGGGTACACGGAGGAGCTGTCCAAAGAAGCGCTCGACTGGATGCTCAATGAGGCCGTCGAGAACGCCGGCCTGCAGAGCGAGACGGCGGGTTTCCTCCCCGCCGGGAGGGTCACCCCGCGCGCCGAGATGGTCGGCGACCGCCTTGAGGCCTCGTTGGACACGAAGATCCAGACGGCGCTCGGATTCGAAGGAACGCTGCGCGAGGATAAGCGGGTGAAGCAGGTGCTCATCGCCGCCTACGCCGAGCGGGAGTGGGATGTGTCCGTCGCCTCCACCCAGGGGGCGGACGGCTCGTACCGCCGCGGCGTGGCTGGGCTCTTCGCCTCGATGGTCATGCAGGACGGCACCAGCCTCAAGCAGGGATACGACGACACGTGGGCCACCGGCATCCGGGATCTCGACCCTGGGCGGACGGCCCTGGAGTTCACCGAGCGCACGGGACGGCTGCTGAATGCGCGGCGTCTGACCACGGGACGCTACCGCGCGTACATCGAACCGAAGGCGTTCACCGCGCTCCTGTCGGCGTTTGTGCCGATGTGGAACGGCAAGGCCGTGGCCGAGAAAAAGAGCCCGTTCGCCGGGCGTCTGGGAGCGAGCGTCGCCTCATCCCTGGTGACGCTGATCGATGACCCGACCCTGCCGGACGGACTGGGGTCCCGACCGGTGGATACCGAAGGCACGCCGGCGAGACGGACGGTCCTCGTGGAAAGCGGCATCTTGCGATCGTATCTGACGAACTCCGAAACGGCAAGACAGCTTGGGCTGGACAACACCGGCCACGCCTGGCGGGGATACCGCGGCACCCTCGGTATCGCCCCCAGCAATCTCTTCCTCGTCCCCGGGCCGGGGATCGATTTCCGCGGAGGAGTGGTGATCACGGACCTCTCAGGGATCCACGCCGGGACGAATGCCATCACGGGGGACTTCTCGGTCCAGGGACTGGGCCTCTGGGTCGAGGGCGAGAAGATCGCCTATCCAGTAGAGGACTTCGCAGTCGCCGGCAACTTCCTCACGCTACTGCAGTCCGTCACCGCGCTTGGCAGCACGATAGAGTGGGACTTCGGGATGCGGATCGCCTACGGGATGCCGATGGTGGAGGTCCGCGAACTGTCCTTCGCAGGCGCCTGAAGGATCCGTCCCGCCTCGAACCCGCGGCGCAGGGCAGTACGGTTCAGTTCCTCGGTGCCCTTAGGCACCCGGGCGAGCACGGCCCGCTCGAGGACGTCCATGGAAACGACCTCGGTGAGGGCGGCGAGCAGGCCCAATGCGACGATGTTCGCGACGATGGGCCGGCCCAACTCTTCGCTCGCGATGCGGGTGATCGGCGCCCGGACGACGCGGTACGGACCGGATGGGACGGGCTCCACCTGATCATCGACGATCAGGACGCCGTCGGCCTTGGTCTTCACCGCGTACTTGGCGCAGGCATCATTCGTCAGCGCCAGCAGCACGTCCAGTCGCGTGGTCTTCGCGTAGTCGATCTCACCGTCGGAGAGGACGACCTCGGCTCGGCTGGCGCCGCCGCGTGACTCCGGCCCGTACGACTGGGTCTGCACCGCGTTCAATCCGGCGAGCACGGCGGCCTCGGCCAGGATGATCCCGGCGCTGATGATCCCCTGTCCCCCCGATCCCGCCAGGCACGCTTCCCAGCGTTCAGTCGGCACGAGCGGCCTCCGCTGCCGCGAGCTGATCATCCTCTGCCCTGGTGAGACGCTCGACCAGACCGCGATACGCCCGCGTGTACTCCGGCACGTCCTTGGCGTGGTAGAGCTCGCCGATGATCCACCGCCCGCGGAGTTCTTCCGGTGTCATCCGGGCGGCCTGTCCGGAGGGCACCGTACTGTCACGCAGCCACTCGAGCATCGCTACGGGATCGGCCATCTGGTTCCGGCGCCCGAAGTACGTCGGACACTGCGAAAAGACCTCGATGAACGAGAACCCGTCATGGGCGAGCGCCCGTGCGATAAGCAGGATGGTCTGCTGCACGTGATAGGCGGTGCTGCGTGCGACGTAGGTCGCCCCGGCGGCCTGTACGAGCTTGCAGAGATCGAAGTCGCGCTCGAGGTGCCCGTGCGGCGAGGTGGTCGTGCGGTACCCTCCCGGCGTCAGCGGCGAGAGCTGGCCGCTGGTCATCCCGTAGATCCCGTTGTTGAAGCAGATCGTGGTGATCCCCAGGTTCCGGCGCGCGGCGTGGATGAGGTGGTTCCCGCCGATGGCCGCGAGATCGCCGTCGCCCGCCAGGACGATCACCTTGAGGTCCGGTCGCGCCAGCTTGATGCCGGTCGCAAACGCCAGCGCCCGTCCATGCGTGGTGTGCAGCGTGTCCATGTCGAGGTACCCGACGGCACGTGAAGAGCATCCGATACCGGAGACGACGACGGTGCGGTCGCGATCGATCCCCGCCTTCTCCATCGCCCGGACGACCGCGCCGAGCACTGTCCCGTGGCCGCACCCGGTGCACCAGATGTGCGGCAGATGGTCCGCCCGCAGCCATTCGGTCGCCTGCATCCTTATGCGTCCTCCAGTACCGGCAGGAGCTCTTCGGGACGGATGAGCTCGGAGTCCACCCGGTTGTAGCGCACGACGCGGCAGCGTCCGGCCGCCGCCCGCTCGACTTCGCCGGCGATCTGTCCGAGGTTCATCTCCGGGACGACGAGCGCATCCACCGTACCGGCGATGGCATCGATCTCATGGTCGGGGAACGGCCAGAGACAGCTCAGGCGAAGCATCCCGACGCGGTGTCCTCGGGCGCGGGCCAGGCGGACGGCTCGCAGGGCCGACCGTGCGACGCAGCCGTAGGCGACGACCGCGACCCGGGCGTCGTCGAGATACCACCGGTCGACCATCGTCAGCTCATTCCGCCGGCGCTCGACCTTCGCCACCAGGCGCCTGATCATCCGGTCCGCCGCTGCGGAGCTCTCCGTCCAGAACCCAGTCTCGTCATGATAGAGTCCGGTGACGAACATGCGCCTTCCCTCGCCGAAGTGGTGCATCGGCGGGACGTCTCCGGGCGCGCTGCCCTCCACCGGCCGTTCAGCACGGGGAAGGATCGCGGGATCGGGGAGGACGACGCGTTCGCGCATGTGCCCGGTCACCTCATCGGTGAGCAGGATGACGGGGATGCGCAGCGCGTCGGAGATCGAGAACGCCTTCATCGTCAGGACGTAGGTCTCCAGGACGGAGGAGGGCGACAGCGCGACGATTGGGTGGTCGCCGTGCGTTCCCCAGCGGGCCTGCATGACGTCGCCCTGCGCCGGAGACGTCGGCAACCCCGTGGACGGACCGACCCGCTGGACGTTGACGACGACGCACGGGACTTCAGTGATGGCCGCGTACCCTATGTTCTCCTGCTTCAAGGAAAACCCCGGCCCTGAGGTCGCCGTCATCGCCCGCATCCCGGCCAGCGACGCGCCGATGACCGCGGCCATGCTGGCGATCTCATCCTCCATCTGGATAAATACGCCGCCGGCCCGCGGCAGGCGCTCGGCCAGCATCTCGGCGATCTCCGTCGACGGGGTGATCGGATACCCGGCGTAGAAACGCAGGCCGGCATCGAGCGCGGCCTCGACGCAGGCCTCGTTACCCTGCATGAGCCGCGGCTGCGGCACGTGCGGCGGAAACCTCCTTCTCCTCGATCACAACGATGGCGAAGTCCGGGCAGCGCAGCTCACAGAGCATGCACAACGTGCAGGCGGCCAGGTCGGCGATCTGCGGGACGCCGTCCGGACCGGCGTGCAGGACCTGGGGCTGGCAGAACGCGACGCAGATCCCGCAGCCCTTGCACCACCGGGAATTGACGCGGATCTCGCGGGCCCGCTTCTTCGCCATCGGCCGTCCTCGCCTGTCCTCGCCCCGGCGCGGCTACAGAGTCCGGGTTACATTCAATGTAGACCGCGCATCGGCGCGCGCTTATCGGGTGGGGAGTGTATTCCGTCTCAGGTGCGGGATGAAGATGCGAGCAGCGAAGCTAGACCTCGTACCAGGACCGCCCTGCCTCTCTTACGGCATCCAGCACCCGTTGAACCGCGACCCCGTCCGCAAACGTCGCCGCGGGCTCGCGCGGCGCGCCGTCGAGGATCGTCCTGACGAGGTGGTCGGCGACCCGGACGAACGAGAGGCCCCACAGCGGCGAGTAGTCCATCCCGGGCGGCGCCAGAATCGTTTCGGGCTCTGTAAGTTCCCGCCACTCCTCCCCGCGCCGAGTCCCCCAGAGGCGCTCGTGATCCAGGCGCAGGCTGCCATCCTCACCCCAGACCTCGATCCGCGGCCCCTCCGTGTGGGCCGCGACGACGCTGAGGATGACGGCGGCGACGGTCCCGGACCGGAAGCGGAGCGAGAATGCTGTGAAGTCCTCGCTCGTCACCGAGCGCGGCCGTCCGCCGAAGGGGCGCTCCTTGATGAATGTCTCGGTTCTGCCGCTGACCGCCGCTACGTCGCCGAGCCAGTAGCGCAGGAGGTCGATCTGGTGCGATGCTTGCGCGCCGAGCAGGCCCCCGCCCTGCGCGCCGTCCGACCACCAGTCCCAGGCGCGGTTGGGGTCGTTCCGGCCGCTCCCGATGACCGTGATGAGCACGTGCCGCGGCCGGCCGACAAAGCCCTCGGCGATCAGCGTCTTGACCTTCCGGCGATTCGGGTTGAACCGCAACTCATGATCGATCACGTGGACGATCCCCGCGCGGGAAGCGGCCTCCAACATCGAGGACGCTTCCCGCGCGTCCATTGCCATCGGCTTCTCGCACAGGATGTGCCGCCCGGACTCCGCAGCGGCGATGGCCATCTCCCGGTGGGTCAAGGGCTGGGGCGTGATACTCACGAGGTCGAGCTCATCGCGCACGAGATCCCGCCAGTCGTCAAAGGCATGGGGGATGCCGAATTCCGCGGCGACCTTCGCGGCCTTCCCGGGCGTGGCGCTGGCCACGGCGACGACCTGCGTGCGCGGATGCGCCGCGAACGCCGGGATCTGGACCTGCCGGCCGAATCCCGTACCGATGATGCCGACACGCAAGACGGTCATACCCAACCTCCTCAAGCGCGGAGGGACGCACGCGCGGCGTCCCCCCGCCCCCCCCTCCGCGTGTTAAGGCACGGCAGGGAATTCGTCCACGCGCGAAAAGTGAATGATGGTTACCATGTCCTCAGTGGAGATCTTCCGCCCGTAGATCTTGGCCAGGAAATCCACCAGCTCGTCGTGACTGCGCAGCGACGGGTTGTCACGCTGGATCTCCCGCGGCGAGACCGAGTGGAGCGGCTTCACCTCGATGCGGTCGATCACCGCGGCGGAGATCTTCTTCCGCGTGCCGAACCGCTGCCCGACGGTGAGCCACACGATCTGGCCCTCCTGATACTTCTCCCGCTTATCGCCCAACCGGATCGTGGCCGACTTCCGGCCGTCGCGGAGCTGCTCGGCGAAGATCGATGAATAGAAATTGAGTGCGAACATCAGCGTCCTCCCTTCAGCTGCGGCAGCATCGGCAGGCGGAGCCCGTGGCGCTCTGCCGCGGCCACGGCCTGCTCATATCCCGCATCGGCATGGCGCATGATGCCCGTGCCGGGATCTGTCGTCAGGACCCGTTCCAGTTTCTGCGCCGCGAGGTCGGTTCCATCTGCCACCACGACCTGGCCGGCGTGGATCGAGTACCCGATGCCGACTCCCCCACCGTGATGGACCGACACCCAGCTTGCTCCCGCGCTCGTGTTCAGCAGGGCATTGAGGATAGGCCAGTCCGCGACCGCGTCGGATCCATCCCGCATGCCTTCTGTCTCCCGGTACGGCGAGGCGACGGAGCCGGCGTCGAGATGATCGCGGCCGATGACGATCGGCGCACGCACGTCGCCGCGCCGCACTAGGTCGTTGAAGGCCAGCCCGGCGCGGGCCCGCTCACCATACCCGAGCCAGCAGATCCGGGCGGGCAGCCCCTGAAACGGGACACGCTGCTCGGCGAGCCGGATCCATCGGCCCAGAGCCTCATCGCCCGGGAACAGCTTGAGTACGGCCTGATCGGTCCGGGCGATATCCTCAGGGTCTCCTGACAGCGCCGCCCATCGGAACGGCCCCTTCCCCTCGCAGAACAACGGGCGGATGTACGCTGGGACGAAGCCGGGATACGCAAAGGCGTCGGCGAACCCCGCTTCCTTCGCCTGTCCGCGCAGATTGTTGCCGTAGTCGAAGACGATGCATCCCTCGCGCAGCATGCCTACCATCGCCTCACAATGGCGGGCGATACTGCTGCGGGAGCGTCGGAGATAGTCGTCAGGCTGATCGGCGCGCAGTCCCGGCGCCTCCTCGGCAGTCACCCCCGCGGGAATGTATCCCCCCAGGGGATCGTGCGCCGACGTCTGATCGGTGACGACGTCGAACCGTTCGCCGCGGCGCAGCAGTTCCGGATACGCCTCAGCGGCATTGGCGAGGAGTGCGACCGAGCGCGGGCGACCGGCCGCGGCCGCCGACCGTACGTCCCGAAGCGCCTCGTCGAGGTCGTCGGTGGCGTGATCGAGCCACCCGGCGGCCAGGCGGCGCTGGATGCGGGCCGGATCGACCTCGATGACGAGCGCGGTCCCTTCGTTCATCGTCACCGCCATCGGCTGCGCGCCGCCCATGCCCCCCAGTCCGGCCGTGAGCACGGTCCGGCCGCGCAGCGTGCCGCCGAAGTGGGCGCGCGCGATCGCCGCGAACGTCTCGTACGTCCCCTGGAGGATGCCCTGGGTCCCGATGTAGATCCACGACCCGGCGGTCATCTGACCGTACATCATCAGCCCGAGCGCCTCCAGCTCCCAGAAGCGCTCCCAGGTCGCCCACGCCGGGACGAGCATCGCGTTGCTGATCAGCACCCGGGGGGCCCATTCGTGTGTCCTGAAGACGCCGACCGGCTTCCCTGATTGCACGAGCAGCGTCTCGTCCGAAGCGAGGTCGCGCAACGTCTGCACGATGGCGTCGAACGCCTCCCAGTTGCGCGCCGCCTTCCCTGTCCCACCGTACACGATGAGCTCGTCGGGCCGTTCGGCGACCTCCGGATCGAGGTTGTTCATCAGCATGCGCAGAGCGGCTTCCTGCGGCCAGCCGCGACAACTCAACTCGGTTCCACGGGGGGCGCGCACGCGCCGCGGGCCGCTCATCGCTAGGCGAGCGCCCCGAGCGTCCCCTCGACGGCCTGCATCACAATGCGCTGCTGCACGAGGTCGAGAGCCGCGGCGAGGTCGGGGGCCAGGACACGGTCGGCGGTCAACGGGGGGACGACGGCGCGGACGGCGTCGTAGGCGCTCTGCGTACCTGGGGCCGGATGGAGCGGCCGGCGGAAGTCGAGGGCCTGCGCGGCGCAGAGGAGCTCGATGCCGACGACCTGCTGGGCGTGGCGGAGGATCTGCAGCGCCTTTCGCGCGGCGACCGCCCCCATGCTCACGTGGTCCTCCTGATTCGCCGAGGTGGGGATGCTGTCCACGGTAGCGGGATGGCTGAGCACTTTGTTCTCCGACACGAGCGCGGCGGCGGTGTACTGCGCCAGCATGAAGCCCGACTGCAGACCTCCGTCTGCGGTGAGGAACGCCGGCAGGCCGCTGAGGTGCGGGTTGACCAGGCGCTCGATCCGTCGTTCCGAGATCGATGCCAGCTCGCTCAGGGCAATGGCCAGCACGTCGAGGGCCAGGGCGATGGGCTGCCCGTGGAAGTTCCCCCCGGAGATGACCCGCTCGGCGTCGGCAAAGACGAGGGGATTGTCCGTCGCGGCGTTCATCTCGATAGCCAACACCCCGGCCGCGTATCCGGCGGCATCACGGGCGGCGCCGTGCACCTGCGGCATGCAGCGCAACGTATAGGCGTCTTGCACCTTGGCCCCGGGGGGGCGGCGGGCGAGTACCTCACTGCCCGCGAGCAGGGCGCGCAGATTGGCCGCGCTGGCCTGCTGTCCCGGATGAGGCCGCGCCTTCTGAAGCAGCGCATCGAACGCCTCGACGTGCCCGAGAAGCGCCTCGAAGGTCATCGCCCCGGCGATGTCCGCGCACGTCAGAAGGACCTGCGCGTCTGAGACGGCC
>DATDEG010000264.1:0-5059 GCA_036523465.1 bacterium | reverse complement strand
CAGGACGGTGGCGTAGCCTGCTCCATCTCGAGGCACTGCGCTGCTCGCCCCGGTAGCCTCGCGCTTCACTTTCCCGGACTCCCACGCACACCAGGAAGAGCGCGACCACCAAGAACTCCGCCCCTGCGAATATGATGAGCGCCATCTTCATCTCCTCCGGGGCCTCCGGCGCTGAGGCCTCGACCGCACTCTAGGTCATCGGAAGAGAGAAGCCATCGGGCGGAAGTCCCTCAGCCCCGCGCGCGGTGTCCCGCAAACTCGGGACACTCCTGTCGGGCGATCAGCACGAGCATCTATTCATTGGGGGACCGATCAAGAAGGCTGGATTGAGGTTGTTACGATGGTGCCGGGGGTGGGACTCGAACCCACAAGGGCCTTGCGGCCCAGCGGCTTTTGAGGCCGCCGCGTAGACCAGTTCCGCCACCCCGGCCGACTCGAGACTTTTTCATTATAGACCACTGATCCGAGCCCCCCATATGAGCGAGCGCGTGGTCCCGATTCAAGATCTGCCATCTCTATCAACTCGGTCCGGACCGAGTTGGAGAAATGTAACGTGCACTTCCATAGGAAGATAAAGAAATTTAGAGTAATATAAGGGAGTTAAGGGGTTAGCCGTTGAACGCTCTTCGTTGAACGTTTGTGAAGGAGGTACGCGAGTGGAAGACCTGCTGACAACCGAGGAGGCAGCCAAAGTTTTGAAGCTTCACGTCAAGCGGGTCCAGGCCCTCGCCCGCGCCGGACAACTTCCCGCGACCCGGATCGGGCGGAAGTGGCTGTTCCCGCGCGGGCAGCTCGAAGCTCGCCTCGGCCGCCGCCAACCGGTATCCGGCGGCATGGAGATCAGCGGCCGGAATCAACTGCACGGGGCGGTCGCATCGGTGTCGCTCGGCGATGTCATGGCGGAAGTGAAGGTGAATGTCGGGGACCAGCAGGTCGTCTCGATCATCACCCGCTCCTCGGCGGAACGGCTCGGCCTCAGGGCCGGCACGCCGGTCATCGTCCTCATCAAGGCCACGGACGTCATGATCGGCCGACCTTGATGCCGCGCCGCATCCGTCCGCTCGTCCTCGGCCTCGCCGTTCTGCTCGGCCTCGCCGTTCTGATCAGCGTCGCACCGCTGACCGGCGCGCAGCCGTCCGCCGCGACCGACGCGCAGGCACCCCCGACGATCCAGATCGCCGCGGCGTCGGATCTCCGTTTCGTACTCGGCGAGATCGCCGGGATGTTCGAGCAAGATCACCGCGCCCGCGTCCTGCTCACCTTCGGGTCATCGGGACAGCTCGCGGCGCAGATCGAGCAGGGCGCGCCGTTCGACCTCTTCTTCTCCGCCGATGAAGCCTTCGTCAAGCGACTGGCGGCCCGTGGGGCCGTGGACCGTGTCTCGATCACACCGTATGCGATCGGCCGCATCGTCGTGTGGGTGCGTCGCGACTCCGCGCTGGATGTGCGCGCCGGTCTGAGGGCGCTGCTTGCTCCAGGGGTGCGTTTCATCGCCATCGCCAACCCGCAGCACGCTCCCTACGGTGCGGCGGCGGTGGAGGCAATGCGCCGCGCCGTCATTCTCGGGCAGGTGGCCCGGAAGCTGGTGTACGGCGAGAACATCTCGGAAACGCTCCAGTTCGTGCAGACCGGCAATGCCGATGTGGGAGTCATCGCGCTCTCGCTTGCAGTCGCGCCGACGATCCAGCCGACCGGCCGGTTCATCCTCATTCCCGCCAGCGCGCACGACCCTATCCTCCAGGTCGCGGGCATCACAAGCCGGGCCGCGCAGCCCGTCCTTGCGCGCGCCTTTCTCCAGACTGTCATCTCACGGGAAGGGCAGGCGCTTTTGCGGCAGTCCGGCTTCACGATCCCCCGCGCCACCCCGTGACGCCCGCGATCGATTGGTCGCCCTTGTGGTTGTCGCTCCGTGTGGCGCTCCTGGCCACGGTATGCACAACGATCGCGGGGACCGCGCTTGGTTACGCGCTCGCCGAGGGACGGTGGCGCGGTCGCGATCTGTTCGAATCGGCCGCCACCCTCCCCCTCATCCTCCCGCCGACCGTGCTCGGCTACTACCTGCTGGTCCTCCTCGGCCGGAGGAGCACGCTGGGCATCGCCTATGAGCGGCTCGTAGGAAGCCCGCTGGTCTTCACCTGGCAGGGAGCCGTCGTTGCTGCGGCCGTGGCGTCCCTGCCCTACGTGATCCGCACGAGCCGCGCGGCCTTCGAGCAGGTGGATCCTTCGTCGCTCGAGGCCGCCAGGATCGACGGCGCAAGCCGCCCGCAGCAATTCATGCTGGTGCTCTTGCCCCTCGCCCGACGGGGCGTGGCCGCGGGGATTGCGCTCGCCTTTGCGCGCGCGCTGGGAGAGTTCGGGGCCACGTTGATGGTCGCGGGAAATATCCCGGGGCGAACCCGGACGATGCCGATCGCGATCTACGACGCCGTCCAGGCCGGCTCGTGGGATCTGGCCCGGGTTCTGGTCGCCGTGCTCACAGGCGTCGCGCTCGTGGTTCTGCTGCTGGTGGGGCGCTCAGGGTCGAAACTCTAGGTCGGAGCGGCGGTGTGGCGGGCGGGACCGCGAAGATCCCCAAGTAGCGGCGCATGAAGGCACTCAGAGGTCCGGGCCGAGAGAGATACGTGGCGGCGGCCCCGGTGAGGCGCAGCGGCATCGCCAGCAGGGCGAGGTTTCCCCACAGCAGCGCGCGGTATCCGCGCCGCGCGCCGGCCACGAACCGGCGGTACTCTGAGACGACCTCCTCGTTCGTGCGCCGGCCGTCGAGCGCATCCTGGAGCAGCTCACCGACGTGGAAACCGGCACGCACCGCGGTCCGGATGCCCTCGCCGGTGAGGGGGAGACACTGCCCGGCCGCGTCGCCGACGACGAAGAGGCCATCCGTGATCGGATCGTGGAATCCACTGGCCAGGTAGCCCCCGTGTACCGCGCCCGGACGTAGTCCGAAACGCGTCATGAAGCTGGCCAGCCCCGGCCCGAGCTTCGTGCGGCCGAAGTAGCTCAGGACACCGAAGCGCACAGCGCCACCGCACGGAAACGCCCAGGCGTACCCGTCTCGGACCTCAGGCAGAAAGTAGAAGTGCAGCCCTGGGCCGACCTCCGCGGCAACTTCGCTCTCGATGCCGAAGGCGACGAAGCGGCCCGGTCCCGGACTGCGAGTGGACCTCAACTCGGGCTGCCCGTCCGTGTTGGAGGCAAGGGCGGCGCGCCATCCCGTCGCGTCCACGAGGAACGGCGCGGAGATCTCTCCCTCTCGGGTGAGCACGGTTCTCCCGCGCCGCCCGACGATCGCCGTGCGGCGGAACTCTGCTCCGCTCGCGGCGAACGCCAGCTGGCAGAAACGGCTGTACTCGAACGTGCAGAACGGTTCGGGCAGCGGCCAGTCGGCAGAGCGGTGCGGCGTATGCAGGACCAGTCGATCGTGCACTTCCTGGATGGACGCGCCCGCGCCCATCGCCTCCACAATGGAAACAGGCGCGGCGCAGGCGGAGGTGACGCCGTCACCGAGCGCCTCCCGGTCGAGCAGCAGGACATGCCCACGGAGCCGCTGTGCGGCCGCAAGGCCGGCGAAGCTCGCGCCGGCGATGATCACGTCATACGGCGTCATCGGACCAGGATTACCCACAGGCCCCGGAGGGGACCTGCGGCCCCCTCCGAACCACTCCCGCGGGTTGTCACTGCACGGGCACGGCGTGCTCGAAGGTGATCGAGCCCTTGTAGGCGGGCACGGTCAGGGAATCCCGCCTCGTGATCGTGATGGTCAGTCCAAGCGCGCGCAAGCCGTCCAGCAGCCCCCCGCGGATGTTGAGCGCGCCGTCGAGGGTCGAGGGATCACCGATGGCGGCGATGTCGAACGGACCGGTGAGCCGCTGCAGATTCACCACGACCGTACCGCTCACCTGGCTCAGTCCCGTCGTGGCCGTGAGACGCTGACCATTCACCGCGATCGCCTCGGCCCCGGCCGCCCAGAGCTCGTTGACGACGGCGACGATATCTTGGTAGCTGACCACGACCGGATTGCTGCCTTTGGGCTGCGTCTTGGGGTCGGCCACGCGGACCACCACGCCGGGACCGCGCATCGCCTTCAGCCCGAGCGCGATCCGCAGGGTTTCCAACTCCCGTCCCATGGCCTCGGCCAAGCTCCGGCCCTCCGAGGCCGTGCGCTCGTAGGCCTCGAGTTTCTTGCGCAGGTCCGTCACCTGCGTCTCCAGACCGGCTCGGGCCTCTCGCTCCTCGCGGAGCAGCGTGGCCAGGGCGTAGACGTTTCGCGTCGGCACCTGCACCTGGGTCCGAAACGCCCGGCCGGCGCGGATCTGCGCTACGACGAGGAACCCCAGCGCGGCCATGATCAGGGCGACTGTGAGTCCGACAATGGCCTGCCGGGGGAGCCTCATCCCGCCGCCTGCCAGACGCTGCCCGGACCGAGCATGCCTTCGAGCTCAGCGCGCAGCTCAGGCGTCGCGGACACCCGGAGACCCTGGGCATCGAGGATGACTTCTCGGCCGCCACGGAGCAGATGGAGGTAGACTGGCTGGTCGCCGCGCCGGCTTCCGAGGAGTTCTCTCAATCTCTGCAGTCCCTCTTCCCCCATCTGCGCCGCATCGACCCTGAGGTGAAGGGCGCGGGGATCCGGCGGTGCCTCCACCGGTCTGTCGGCTTCCGCCCGGCCGCCGCGACGGCTCGAGAGTGCGGCGGGTTCTGAGAGGGGCGGGCGCGTCACGGCCCCTCCCTCCGCCTCTCCCATCCCGTTCCCCGCGGCGGCGTGCACCGCCAGCGGCTCGACCTCCTCGGCCTCCTCCAGCGGCACGATCCGCTCGGCGAGGATCTTCGCCTGCTGCTCGGAGATGTCGATCTTGCCGCGCACCACGACGACGGAGTCGCGCTTGAGCAGGAAGTGCACCTGCTCGTACGTGCGCGGGAAGACGATGACTTCCACGCTGCCCGTGAGATCTTCGAGCGTGAGGAAGGCCATCGCCGATCCGCCCTTCGTCACCGTGCGCTTCACGGCGGTGATGATCCCCCGATCGCGACGGGGGACTTGTCCGGAAGTTCGATGAGGTGC
>DATDEG010000263.1:0-7564 GCA_036523465.1 bacterium | reverse complement strand
TCCCCACGGGATTCGGCACGACCGCCCGGCGTGTACTCACCCGCGCCCACCTCCCCGTGTTGATCCTGCAGGCGGCGCGTCCCGAGATCAAGCGCGTCTTGATCTGCACCGCCGCGGGAGAACCCGGCAAGGTGGATGTCCGCTTTGGTGGACGGATCGCGCACCGCGCCGGCGCCCACGCGACTGTCCTGCACATCCCGCGGACGACGTCCAAGGAAGCGGCGAAGCGGGCCGACCGCCATCTCCGGCAGGCGGAGCGCTACTTGACCTCTCTGGGGTGGACAATGAAGTGTCGATCCTCCAGGGGCCGCTCGTGGAAACGATCGCGAACGAGGCGGAGCGGGGCGACTACGATCTCGTCGTCATCGGTGCGCCGGCGCCGCTGAGCCGGCACCGCATGCGGTCCCGGGACTACGCGGCGGGGATCGTCGGCGCGATCCGGCGTCCGCTGCTCGTCGTGCCTATGCCGGAATAGCAGCGATTACGGAATCGCCGCCTCGACGATCCTGCGGAACTTCGTCGCGTCCAGGCTCGCCCCGCCGACCAGCGCCCCATCGATGCCGGGCTGGGCGCTGAATTCTGCCGCGTTATCCGGCGTGACACTGCCGCCATAAAGGATGCGGATGCGCGCGGCGGTGTCCTCCCCGAATCGTCCGGAGAGGGTCCGCCGGATGAGCGTGATGACCCGGTTCGCTTCTTCGCCGGAAGCGGACCGGCCGGTCCCGATCGCCCACACCGGCTCGTACGCGATCACCAGTGTCGACGCGAGGGCCTCGTCGACGGGCTGTGTGCCGGCGACGGTCTGCCGCATGACGACGGCCTCGGTCTGTCCCGCCTCCCGCTCCTCCAGGCGCTCGCCCACGCAGAGGATCGGCACCAGCCCATTGGCGAACGCCGCGCCGGTCTTGCGCGCGGCGCTCTCGTCGGTTTCCCCGAAGAACTGCCGGCGTTCGGAGTGGCCGACGATGACGTAGTGGCAGCCGAGGTCGCGGAGCATGACGGGTGAGACCTCGCCCGTAAACGCTCCCTGCGCTTCCCAATGCATGTCCTGTGCGCCCAGCCGGACGGCGGAGCCATCCAGGACACCCCGGACCGCCCCAAGCGCGGTGAACGGCGGACAGACGGCGACTTCGACCCCGGGAGGAATTGGTTCCGCGAGCAGCACGCGCGCAAGATCGGCCGCCTCGGCGGTCGTCTTGTGCATCTTCCAGTTGCCGGCGATGAGCGGGGTACGGACCATCACCGGTCGGCCAGCATGGCAACGCCCGGGAGCTCACGGCCCTCCATGAACTCCAGCGACGCGCCGCCGCCGGTACTGATGTGGGTCATCCGATCGGCCAGACCGAATTGCTCGACCGCCGCGGCGGAATCGCCGCCTCCGACGATCGTCACGGCCGTGGAATCTACCATGGCCTGGGCCACGGCCCGCGTTCCCTCCGCGAATCGAGGGAACTCGAACACGCCCATCGGCCCGTTCCAGATGACGGTGCCGGCGTCGAGGATGACCCGCCGGAACGCTTCGGCGGTCTTCGGGCCGACATCCATCCCCATCCAGCCCTCGGGGATGGCCGAGGCCTCCACGGTGCGGGCGGCGGCGTCTTCGGCGAAGCGGTCCGCCACGACGACATCATCGGGCAGATGGAACGCCACGCGGCGCTGCGCCGCCTCCGCCATCAGCGACCGGGCGAGATCGAGCTTATCCGCCTCGACCAGCGAGGTTCCGACAGCCCGTCCCTGGGCCTGGAGGAACGTGTAGGCCATCGCGCCGCCGATGAGCAGCGTCTCGGCCTTGCCGAGCAGATTGCGGATCACCGCGATCTTGTCGGAGACCTTCTTCCCTCCGAGGATCGCCACGAACGGGCGGGTCGGATCCTCGAGCGCGCGGGAGAGATAGGTCAGCTCCTTCTCCATCAAGAATCCGGCCACCGCCGGAAGGTGCGCGGCGATGCCGACGGTGGAGGCATGCGCGCGGTGCGCGGTGCCGAAAGCATCGTTCACGTAAAGATCGGCCAGTGCCGCCAGTCGCCGTGCGAACTCCGGGTCGTTGGCTTCTTCCTCCGGGTGGAACCGGAGGTTCTCGAGCAGCACGACGTCGCCGTCCCGCATCTCGGCGACGGCGCGCTCGACGTCGGGTCCGACGCAGTCATCCAGCTTCCGGACCGGCGCTCCGAGCAGTTCGCTGAGCCGGCGGGCGACGGGATCCATCCGGAGCTCGGCTTTGACCTTGCCTCCGGGGCGCCCGAGATGCGAGGCCAGGATGACCCGGGCGCCCTGCTTGCGGAGGAAGGCGATCGTTCGGAGCGATTCCGTGATCCGCCGATCGTCGGTGATACGGCCTTCATCGTCCAGCGGCACGTTGAAATCGACGCGGACGAAGACCCGCTTCCCGCGGACCGGGACGTCGCTGACCGTCTTCTTGTTCACAGGCCGCGCTGCGCCATGTAGTGGGCGAGGTCGGCCATCCGGCACGCGTAGCCCCACTCGTTGTCGTACCAGGTCATGACCTTGACGAAGTTATCGCCCAGCGCCGCCGTGAGCGGGGCGTCCACGATCCCGGAGTACGGGCTCTGCTTGTAGTCCATGCTGACGAGCTCTTCCTCGCTGTAGCCGAGGAACCCGGCCATCTCCTCCTCGCTGTAGCGCTTGAAGGCGGCGTTGATCTCTTTGACCGAGGCCCCCTTCTCCAGCTCGCAGACCAGGTCCACGATGGACACGGTGGCCGTGGGGACGCGTAGGGCGATCCCGTGCATCTTCCCCTGCAGCTCGGGCAGGACGAGGAAGATCGCCTTCGCCGCCCCCGTCTCCGCGGGAATGATGTTGATCGCCGCGGCCCGCGCCTCGCGCAGGTTCTCCCCCACGACGTCGAGGATGCGCTGGGTATTCGTGTAGGAATGCACGGTGGTCATGAAGGCGCGCTTGATGCCGAACTCACGGCTGAGCACTTTCGCCGTGACGGAGAGGGCGTTGGTCGTGCACGATCCGTTGCTCACGATCGCGTGCTTCTTCGGATCGTAGAGCTCGTGATTGACGCCCATGTTCAGCGTGATGTCCACTTCTTTGCCGGGGGCGCTGATGGCCACTTTCTTCGCCCCGCCGGCCAGGTGGCCGCGCGCCTTCTCGGCTTTGGTGAACCGCCCGGTGGACTCGATGACCAGGTCGACGCCCGCGTCTTTCCATGGGATGGTCGAGGGATCGCGCTCGGAGAAGACCTTGACGAGCCAATCGTTGATCTTCAGCTCTCCGTCGCGAGCCTCGACGCGCCCGGGGAAGCGCCCGTAGTTGCTGTCATGCTTGAAGAGGTAGGCGTTCGTGGCGATGTCGGCGATATCGTTGATCGCCGTGACCTGCAGCGTGTCCGGGTGACGTTCCAGCATCGTCCGCAATGCCTGCCGCCCGATACGGCCAAACCCATTGATCCCAACTTTCACCATCTCCATCCCTCCGTCCCGGCAGCCCCAGGCAAGCGCGATAGCGCTCTCGCAGATAGGCGGCGATCGCCTCCTGCACGTCTGCCTCCACCTCTATTTACCGCGGAGTCGGCCGCGGCTGCCTATCGGATACATGCAGTATCCGGGTACGCTCATTGGATCACGGCCGGTTGGCGACGGCGCCGCGCTGCCGCAGCCCCCGCCAGTACCGTTCCAGCAGATCCCGGCGAATAAACCCGACGTTGTTGAAGATCCGGATGCTGAAGGCGATCACGGCGCCGAGGTAGATGTCGACACCGAGCAGGTCCCCGATCGCCGTGAGCAGCGCGGCGAAGAACGTGTTCGCAAAGAACCCGGTGAGGAAGATCGAGAGGTCGAAGCGCTCCTCCAGCTGCGCGCGCAGCCCGCCGAGGATCGTATCCACGGCGGCCAGGATGGCGATCGCGGTGTACTTCACCACGCCCAGCGGGATCTCGACGGAAAACAAAAAGCCGAGGATGATGCCGAGAATCAGGCCCGTGACCGGCAGCCACATGCGTATCGACCCTCCTCTAGCCCGTCCCGGGAACCGCAACGTCGGATTCGGGGACACCGAGCCTTCCTGACATGCGCGCTATGGGCACGCCTCAGCGCTCCACCGGCGTGGCGTGTGTGAACCGGTACGACCCGCGGTAGGCCGGCACCGTGAGGCGCCCCGCCTTGGTCACCTTCACGGGGAAGCCGAACGAGCGTAACCCGGCCAGGACCCCGTCGGGGCGCCCAAGGTAGCGGGCCATTTGCTCCCCGTCGCCGACCGCCGCGATGCGGTACGGCGGCGCGATCCGCTTGGCGTTCAGGATGATGGTCGTCCCAACGCAGTTCAGTCCGGTCGAAGCCACCATGCGCTCGTCGTTCACCGCCACCGCCTCGGCGCCGCTCGCCCACAACTCGTTGAGCACGCCCTGCAGATCGGTGTAGTGCAGGATCACGGTGTTTGGATCGTCTCCCGGACGCAGGGGGAACGGGCTGTCGTTGAGCTCCACGGCCACGCCGGGACCGGTCAGCGGCACGTGGCCCGCCTGCACGCGGAAGGTCTCGAGCTCTCGGCCGAGAGACTCGAGCTGGGCCCGGCCCTGCGCCGCGGCCTGCTCGTACGCGTGCAACTGGCCCCGGATCTGCTCGACCTGCGCCTCCATCGTGGCGCGGTTGCGCTCCATCTCCCGGAGGGCGAAGCCGAGCTCCTCGAGGCGCTGGCTCGGAACGCGGAGCTGCTGGCGGATGAGCAGCTCGTTGCGGATCTGCGTGACGGCGAAGAACGCGGCCACGGCCAGGACGACGGCCAGAGCGGCCTGGAGGCGGGTGACGCGCCAGGTCCGCGTAGCGTAATCGACTACAGGCATACCTAAGTATCAGTATAGGGGTTTCAGGCGCCAAGCGGGCCGGCCGCGGTCACGGACGGACTGTATACGAGCTCCGCGGCGAAAACCGCGCCGTTAATCGTGGACGACGATGTTGAGGAGCGAACTATGCACTCGCAACCCGCCATTGTACTCAATGAGGCCCAGCTTCCGGAACTTGTTCATGAAGAAGCTTACCCGCGCCCGCGTCGTCCCGATCATATCCGCGAGCAACTCCTGACTGACCTTGGGGACGACAAGCTCAGACTTTTCTTGCTTACCGACATGAGCGAGCAGCAGGAGAATCCGGGCCAGCCGTTTCTCGCTGGAATTGAACAGTTGGTCGACCAGGTCCTCCTCAACGCGAATGTTGCGTGAAAGGAGATAGGCCGTGAACAGCTCGGAAAACGCGGGTTGTTCGTGCAGCAGGCGGATCATGGCCTCTTTCTTGAGCCTGACGACGCTACCGTCGGTCATCGCCGTCGCCGTCGCCATGCGCAGGCGTTGACCGGCAAGGCAACCCTCGCCGACGAAGGAGTCTGGCCCCAGCACCGCGATGACCGCCTCTTTCCCCTGCGCAGACACCACCGTGAGCGTGACCTTGCCCTTGAGGATGTAGAAAACCCAATCAGCAGGATCACCCTGTGAAAAGAGGGGCGCGCGTTCCCGTAGCTCGACGATGGTTCGTCCGTTCCCGTTTCCGACAACGAACGATTTGAAATCGAACCGCAGCGGTCTCTTCCTTTTCATACCGGATGCTCCCCCCTGAAAGAGTACCTCGTTCCTCCACGTAGATAGACGTGCGTGACATAGAGAAGTGTTCTCTAGAACCCTGGCTCCGACAGCCAAAGGTCTGTGACAATGGCACCGACCACGATAACGGTACCGACTAAGATGTACCAACTCCCTCTCCCCCGTTCCTCTCGGCGGGCGCCCATCGAAAGGCCACGGGCAGGCGAAACGTCTTCACGGCAAGGAGTGGCATCTGCTCAGAATTGTGCGTGCGTGCCCTTCTTGAGTCTCTCTTCGGGGGAAACCTTCGGGGACCCGGGCCTGCGGGACGCGTTCGGATGAACCGAACGCGTCCCCACCGCTACAACTTCTTACTTCCTCGAGTGGACTTCAAGCCCGTCGGCGCATGCCCGACTTACAGTGTAGCTTGCCTTGTCCTCACCAGGCATTCTGTCCCAACCGCCCTTTTCAATCAGCGTCGTTCGCTCCCAGGAACTGGTATCCGCTAGTAGTTTAAGATTCGCTTGATGGTTCGGGTCCTTCATGAACTGGGCAACGCAGATCGCGGCCCGAGTCGCCAAGACCGCTTCGTCAGCAACCTGTCGGGTGGCACCCGCAGTTGACCAGCCTCCCCACGCAAAGCCAACGATGATCGCCAGGATTGCCCCACCGATAAGGGGCCACACGCCAAACCTCAACTTCCCCGCCGTTTCGGAGCTCATCGGGCCGCGGCTGCTCAGGGCGCGGAGGCCGGCAAGGAACGCCACGGCTCCCACGGAGGCCACGATGATCGCGCCGACGGTCAGGCCGGCGGCTCCCGGATAGAGCCACGCGGCAAGAAACGCGCCGGCCACTCCGACCACGAGGTACTGGAGGAGGCCGAAGCGGCTCTCTCCCCCCGTCCTCTTCGCTAGATAGCCAAGGACAAGACCGACAGCAATCGAGATCCCAAACGCGTTCATGTCGAACACCTCCCTATTGCACCTATCATCATATGAACGGTAGCACGGCAACGATGTGCCGTCTGTTCAAATTTGCTCACACCCCGCGGACGCGTCTATCCTGAAGGCCTGGCTCTGCAGAGCTCTTGGGTTCCCTTTTCGTCGCCTAGGGGCGCTGCGGGACGGGCCCACGAATGCAGACGGCAAAACACAGCGGGTATCGCCGCCGGACTTGCGGAGGGCGCGCACGGATTGTCGCAGCCCGCCTGAAGCCAGCGAGCCGGTCCGCGGCTAGCCGCGGGCTTGGAGCTTCTGCTTGATCCGCTTCAGCCGGAAGACGTCCTCGCGGGCCCGTTGCTCAAGCACCGCGGCGATGAATCGAATTTCCCCTACGAGCCGCGGGATGACCACCTGCTCGAGCGCGTTGACGCGGCGAGTGGTCTTCTTGATCTCCTGGCCTATCTTCTTCAGTCTGATTTCTGTTGCCGCCACCTCGAGGATCGCGCGCAGAACTTCCTCGAAGTTCGCCGCGCTCTCCACCGTCCGGGCGCTGGTCGTCGCGGGATTGTGGCCGCGCTCCAGCATCGTGCGGCTGACCTCCTTCACTTCCACCTCGGGAATCTTGGTGCCCCAGACGTTGCGCACTTCGATGTCCACAAGAACCTCGCGCCGATCGGCGAGTGCCGCGGCCTCGAGCGCTTCGCGTCCCTCCCAGGCCTTGGCCAGGGCGAGCATGATGTACGCTTCCTGGCAGGCGGCGGTCAGCCGCTCGCGCGCCACCAGCGACTGCCGGACGATGTTGAAGAAGTCGGCGACCAGCGCGTCCCGCTTGCGCTTGAGGAGGTCGACGCCTTGGACGGCGATCTTGGCCTGCTGCTTCCGCTGCAGCAGGTTCATGCGGGTCGGGCTGACGGCTTCAGGCATCGCCGCGCGCTACAGGCGCTCCTTCCACGTCTCTTCCATGAGCTCGCCGAAGTAGTACTTGTCGATGTGGTCCTGCTTCACGCGTTTGAGCTCGCCCTTCGGGAACGACGATAGCAGCTTCCAGGCGAGGTTGAGCGTGTCCTCGATCCCGCGTTCAGTCTGG
>DATDEG010000262.1:0-18997 GCA_036523465.1 bacterium | reverse complement strand
GCGTATGACAATGCAGCGCGTTACCTGGAGCAGGCGATCGAGGCCGCTGCCGAGCTCGACCGCCCGGCAGAGAAGGTCACCCTGCTCGAAGAACTCGGGGACATGCGGCTGAACGCGGGCCGCCGGGAGGAAACGATCCGCGCGTACGAGGATGCGGTCCATCTCTGGAAGAGCCTTCCGGCGGCATCCCCTCAGGACGGCGCGCGCTTGTATCGCAAGCTCGGCGAGGTGGCCCGCTGGGGATGGAGGACGCCGCGGACACGCGAGTACATCCAAGAAGGGCTTCGGCTCCTGGAAGGCACGCCCGATTCGTCCGACCGCGTGAAGCTCATGATCGCCCAGGCGTTCGAGTACTACTGGCACCGCAGGGAAGCGGATGTGGATTACAGCGCGGCGGAGGCGAGCGCCCGCGAGGCGATCGCGCTGGCGCAGGCCACGGGATCGCTCGAGGACATGTCCGCAGCATTGGATGCGCTCGCTGGGATCTACTGGCAGACCGCGGAGTTTCCGAAGATGCGGGCCGTGACGGAGGAGCGCGGGCCGATCCTCGAGCGCCTGGACAACAGCTTCGAAACCCTCGACTACCTGAACATGCTGGCGAGGGCCCAGACCTTCCTCGGCGACTTCGCAGGAGCAGCCGCCTCAGGGCGGCGGGCGCAGACCGAAGCGGAGAAGTTCGCGGGCGATTTCGGTCTCCTCTACACCTGCGCCGACCAGGCGTGGCTCTCCATGCTCTGGAACAGGTGGACCGACGTCGATCTGTGGTGCGATCGGTATGACGAGATCCAGCGCCGGGGGGGCTACAACCTGCCTCTGTACCGGCGCGTCACAGCATACCGCGCCCTCGGCCGCGCAGTCCGAGGAGACCGTGAGGCCGCGCGGGAGGCGCTGCGTAGTATCGTCGATGCGCCGCGCTGGGCATCGCCGGCGATGGCCTGGAGCGTGCCGTTCTCGCACCTCGTTCCTGGGATCGTGCTCGGCGATCGGGAGGCATGCGCTCCGCTACTAGATGAGTCTTTGCGGCTCGCGGAGACCCCCTCGGCGAAACTGGAAGTGCAGCGGATCGCTCTCGAGTACGCTGCACGGTTCCAGCAATGGGAGGTCACGGACCGGTGGGGTGAAGATACCCTGGCCCGGGCACGCCGGAGCGAGGCGAAGCCGTACATCGCCCAGTGCTGCCGGGCACTGGCATCCCATCGGCGGGCGACGGACCGGCTCGAAGAGGCCGAAACCCTCATCAGCGAGGCGGTCCGGCTCTTCGGCGATCTAGACTGCCCCTGGGATCTTGGTCTGGCTCTCCGTGAGCTCGCCATGCTGCGAAGGATTCAGGGCCGGATGAAGGATGCGGAAGCCGCGCTGCAAGAGGCCCTGTCTCTCTTTGAGCGAAACGGCGCACGCCCCGACGCCGAGGAGACCGGGGCGCTGCTATCCTGACCCGTTTGAGATGGCGGCCCGGGGTGGCAGGTGAGCGGCGGACGAGATGGCTACCGCTCGTCCAGTGTTCCCCGCGCCATGCGGATCCCGACGAGGAGCCCGGCGAAGGGAATCAATTCGAATCCGGCAATCGCGGCAAGGACGACGTAAGGAACGGTCATCCACAGGGGCTGTCGCAGGACTTTGGAGACTCGATACACCACTTCCATGTAGATGAGCTTGGCGGCGAGCAGCGCCAGCCCCCCGTACCCCCCGTACTTCTCCCAGTGCAATCCGTAATGGAAGGTCGTGCCTAGAACGAGGTTCGTGCCCAGCAGCAGGACCAAGGCGGCGAGCAGAAGATTCCGCTCTCTCGCGAGCGCTCTTCCGGTGATCGCCGGCCAAGGACCGAAGAACACGCCCACCCTGTTCGGTCATGGCTGTGTCAAATCCTGGACCCATGGCCTCAGCAGCCTGCCTGCGACAGGCTAGGAGAAACGACAGTCAAGTGACGAATGAGGGACGCATGCCTCGCGTCCCCGCCGCCGTCGCGTTCGTTTGTCTCATGCTGGCTGCGCAACCGCTGTCGGCGGCACAGCCGTCTGTGCCGGCGGCCGGTCGCGATAACGTCGTCGTCGGCATGGCTCAGGAGCCCGGCACCGTGAATCCCCTCTTCGCCGAGATGGCGGCGTCGCTGTCGATCATCGCCACGCTGTTCACCTCAGACGTCCAGCGGGACAACACGTGGCGGCTGTTCCCGCAGGGGGTGCGCGCTATTCCCACCCTCCAAGACGGGACGTGGGCGCTTCGAGGCAAGGGCATGGTCCTCACCTGGGAGGTGAGGCCGCGCTCATGGCATGACGGCCGCCCGGTGACCTGCGCCGACTATCTCTTCACGCATGCCCTGGCCAAGGACGACCAGGTTCCCGTGGTCGTACGCGACCTCACCAGACGCATCGAAGACGTCCGCTGCACGAGCCAGTCCGACGGGCTGGAGATCGTCGTTCACTGGCGGGAGCGTTACGCCTACGCCAACCAGACGATCACGGAGTTTGGCGCCCTGCCGCGGCACCTCCTGGAACCGTTGTACCGCAGCAATCCTACCCGGATGAACGAAGCGGGGTTCGGCAACGATCCAAAGGCCACGGTGGGAGATGGTCGCTACCGGCTCGTGGAGTGGCGGAAGGGATCCTCCCTCACGGTGGAAGCCGTTCCCGGCCATCCCATCTTCGGCACGCCGGCGATCAGGCGGGTGACCTGGCGGTTCATCCCGGACACGAACGCCCTGGTCGCGAACATGCTCGCCGGCTCGATCGATGCGATCAGCACGATCGGCATCTCGTTCGACCAGGCGGTCCAGCTCGAGCGGCTCGGCCGGGGACGGTTCAATGTCTTCTTCGAACCCGGACTCGTCTGGGAGCACATCGACTTCAATCTCGACAACCCGCTCCTCAGGGATGTCCGCGTACGGCGGGCGATGGTCCATGCCATAAACAGGGAAGCGATCGTGCGGCAGCTCTTCCAGGGCCGGCAGGCCGTGTCGCACACCTACCTGCCGCCGCGCCATCCGGGTTACACGGACCGCGTCGAGAGGTACCCTTACAACCCTGATCGAGCGCGCGTCCTGCTGAAGGCTTCGGGGTTCTTCCCCGACCTCGATGGGATCCTCCGGGACGCGGCGGGAAACCGGCTGATCTTGGAGTTGAACACTACCGCCGGCAACCGGCTGCGCGAACAGATCGCTCAGATCATCCAGGCGGACCTGCGGAAGGTCGGGATCGGGATGACCATCAAGAACTACCCCGCCCGGGTGCTGCTCGGTGATGTCACAAATAAGCGCTCGTTCCCTGGACTCGTGATGTACGCCTGGATCCTCTCGCCGACGTCAGACTGCGATTCAATGTATACCTCCGACGGGATCCCGCGGGCCCGGAACGGGTGGTCGGGCCAGAACTACCCCGGCTATGCGAATCCGGAGATGGATACGCGGTGCAAGGCCGCGAGCCGGGAGATCGATGAGGGGAAGCGGAACGCTCTGCTCAATGAGACGGCGATCATCTTCTCGCGCGACCTCCCCGCGATCCCTCTCTACATCCGCGCTCAGGTGGCGGCGTCGAAGGTCGGGCTGCACAACTTCGTCGCCGTACAGCTCAGCGGGACGTACGAGACGTGGAACGTCCACCGCTGGGCTTGGGAGTGAGGTCAGTCTTTCGCCGCTGAAGTGCCGCCGGTCTGCGGCTTGTCGTTCACCTTGGGCGGAGCGGACTGCTGGACACCGCCCCCCAGGATCTGGTCGTACGTCAGAGACACGCCGGGGCCGCGGATGTTGACGCCCGTCGCGAGGACCTGCCCATCCTTACGCGCCATGGTGAACCGGATCCGTGAGATGCTGCGGATGCCGCCCATCACCGACCCCGTGACCAGCTCGGCCTCACCGAAGAGCTGATCGCGCGTAGACTCCATCTTGTTCTGCGGACGGTAGGTGGCGGCTTCCCACCGCATCAGCAGCGTCGCGCCGCCCTCCGTGACCGCGATACTCCGGATCAGGCCGGTCCCCAGAACGTTCTCGGCAAGGGATTGCGCCTTCACCTGAATAGGAACAGGCTTCGATTCCGACTGCGCTGCGGCAGCGGCGGTGATGCCGAAGATGAACATGACCGCCAGCCCCGCTATGGAACGTGTCATCCTCGGCCTCCCCTCCCTCCACGGCCGTCTCTAAGGCAATCCTCTAGCTTCGAGGCTACGCCCAAGCGCTCCAGGTAGACGATGACCCTTGTCACGGCGCCGCTGTGACGCCCGTTACACCGAGACGGAGTCTTCCCGTGATCCGCCTGAAGCAGGGAGATCCCGCGCCCTGGGCACCTCGCGGGCCAAGCGTTGAACAATCCACTTTGCCTCTTCGGAATTGGGCACCTTCTCGAATACCATCGGCACGCCAGGATTGTTCGCTCAAGGAAACGTAGCCGGACCGGTAGAAGGCCACAAGTCACTTCCTTCGTGGCGCCGGAGGCCTGAGTGATGATGCAGGTTGGCACCATGCTGGTCAACCGCTACCGGCTCGACGCGCAGCTCGGCGAAGGGGGCATGGGCGTGGTGTATCGCGCCCATGACACGATGCTGGACCGTCCCGTTGCCATCAAGACCCTGTCTCCGGGGCTTCACGGTGAGGACGCGCTCAAGCGCCTGCTGCGCGAGGCGCAGTCCGCGGCCGGGCTGGCGCACCCCGGGATCGTGGCCACCTATGATGTCCTGGATGACGCCGGTGGCAGACACATCGTTATGGAACTGGTGGATGGCAAGACGCTCCGCGCGCTGGCGCCCCTGCCGTGGCGGGAGGCGGTCGGACTCATGCTCCAAGTCTTCGAAGCTGTGGAGTTCGCCCACTCCCGCGGTATCATTCACCGCGACCTCAAGCCCGAGAACATCATGGTAACGTCGGACGGCCGGGCCCGGGTGATGGATTTCGGTCTGGCGCGCAGCGAAGGTCGCAGCCGCCTCACGCAGACCGGGCTCGTTGTTGGTACAACCGCCTACATGGCTCCCGAGCAGGCGCTGCGGGGGAACACAGAGGCGCGCAGCGATTTGTACGCGCTCGGCTGCGTCTTCTACGAGGTGCTCACCGGGCGGCCGCCCTTCCAGGGCGAAGACGCGCTTTCAGTCATCACGCAGCACATCAACCTCCCCCCCACGCCCCCACGTCGGCTCGTACCGGACATACCTCCGGCGCTCGAGGCCCTGATTCTCAAGCTCCTAGCCAAAGATCCGAGCGAGCGCCCGGCAGCCGCGGCCGACGTAGCCAGCGTGCTGGCCCTAATGACGTCCGCTCCCCAGACCCGCAGTGCCGAAGGGACAGCGGCGCTCGACGCCCTGGCGCCCGGTCCGGCCGACCGGGTTCGGCGCGTCCGGCTCGTGGGGCGAAGCGAACCCCTCCGCCGGCTGCAGCAGCACCTCGACGCGGGAGTACTCGGGCGGGGCGCGCTCGTCGCGGTGAGCGGCGAGCCGGGCATCGGGAAGACGCGGGTGATCGAGGAAGTTATCGCCTCCGCGCGCGTGCGGGACTTCGTGGTGCTGACGGCGCGATGCCACGAGCGCGACGTCGCCATTCCCTACACACCTATCTCCGATGCCCTGCAATCCTTTGCGCGAACCTGCGCGCCCGCGCTATGGAAAGAGCTGCTCCAGGCGGCCGGTCCGGAGGTGAACGCCTTCCTCTCGGACTCCTTGATGAAACACCTCAACATCAGCAGCGTGCTCGCTGCCGACAGTGGGGCAGCCCTGAGCGTACGGGTGGCAGCGGAGGTCCGGCCCGCCCGGGCCTTCCGCAACATCCTCGCCCGATTGAGCAGCGACGGCCCCGTCCTCTTTGCCATCGACGACCTGCACTGGGCCGATCCGCCGACTCTGGATCTTATCCACCATCTCGCCCTCTCCACGCGCGAGACCCCGCTGCTCATTCTGGGGACCTATCGTGAGGTGGAGCTCGAGCGCAGCCACCCGCTCAGCCGGCTGCTCGTGGACCTCAACCGGGAACGGCTGCTCGTCCGTGAGCGTCTGCGCCGCCTCTCTCTCGCCGAGACATCCGACCTCATCGAGGCGCTGCTCGGCGGACCTGCCCCGGAGGGTCTGGCCGCGCTGGCCCACGAGCAGACCGAGGGCAACCCGTTCTTCCTCGAAGAGGTCATCAACGGGCTCATCGATGGTGAGCGGCTGCGTTGGGACAGTGATGCATCGGCTTATCATCTAGCCCCCGGGGTGACCATCGAGCGGCTGGCCGGCGAAGTCCCCCAGGGGGTGCGCGCGGCCATCGGGGAACGGCTTGATCACCTGGAGGCGGGGGCACAGCAGATCCTGAGCCTGGCTTCGGTGATCGGACGGTACTTCGCCGTCGATCTCCTCACCCGGCTGGCCGGCGCGCACGGCCTGACGGACGACGAAGTGGAAGCGGCGCTGTCTCAGGCTGGGGCGGCGCGTTTCGTTTCACCGGTCGAAGACGGTACCCAGGGAACGCCGGAACGCGAGGTCACCGGCTTCACAGCGGGCAGCGCTTCGCCTGAAGCAGATTATGCCTTTGATCATCCGCTTATCCACCAGGTCGTCTATGGTGAACTGGACCGGCGGCGCCGCCGGCGGCTGCACGCGGAGCTCGGGTACATCCTCGAAGACATCTACCGGGGCCTTACCGACTTCCACGCTGAACGTCTCGCCTACCACTTCCTGGAGAGCGACGAGGACGCCAAAGCCGTCGAGTATTCCCGGCGGGCGGGAGATAAGGCGCTCCGCGCCTACTACGATCCGAACATCGCCCTCAACTACTACCTTCCCGCGCTGGAGATGGTGCTGGCCAAGGACCCCGCGCTGAAGCGTCTCGCCCAGCGGTCGCCGGTGCCCCTGACCCGCTCCGCGGTGCATCAGTTCTCGCCCGAGGAGCGGGCGTCAGTCGTGGGATACTTGGAAGAGGTCCTGCGATCGGTGCGGGGGAGCCCACCCGCCAAGGCGGTGGCGCAGCTGGCCAGCCGCATCGCGGTCGCCGCCATGCACCTGGGGCCGGTCTTCGAGGCCAGCGTCCGGCTCTACGAGGAAACCCTCCTCGGCCCCGATGCGCAGAAGCTCGTCGTGGCAACGCCCCACGGGAACGTCGTCGGCATCCTCGAGTTCCCGGGGCCGGGCGGACCGTATCCTGTCGTCTTGCTCTTTCATGGGTCGGGCGGCGGGAAGGAGACCGTCTCCGATGAGGCCGAGCGGTACCGGCAGCGGGGAATGGCTACGCTTAGAGTAGACCTCCCCGGGTTCGGCGAGACGACGGTGCAGGTCACGGCGACGCTGCGCGACGTCGAGGTGCTCAAGGAGATGATCACGACGGTCCTGGCGCGCGAACGGGTGGACGGGCGCGGAGTCGGCATCGCTGCCTGGAGCCTGGGGCCCTGGCATGCGGCGCAGCTCGCAGCGCGCGACGCCCGTGTCCGTGCAGTCGTGTCTATCAGCGGGATGTTCAACCCGCTCGATGACACACATCCCGGCACGGAGGTGCCCGAGCCGATCTGGAGGGCTCGTATTGAAGCGGCCTATCGGGCCGGCAAGCGCGCGTCCCCAAGTCCGCTGCAATGGGCCCCCGACACGAACACGTATGATGTCGCGGACCAGATCCGCTGCCCGATGCTGCTGGTATACGGTGTGTTGGAGCCGGAGATGTATCGCGTGCAGGCGGAGGAGCTGGCTGCCCTCGTTCCGACGGCGGTGGCCCAGCCGTGGCGCAGCGGAGTACACGTTCTCCGGAACGTCCCCGAAGCGCTCGAAGGTGCCGCCGAGTGGATGAAACAACAGCTGGCCCCGCCCCCTCGCCAGGATTGAGGGGTAGCCTCATGACCGGGACCGTGCTCGCCGGTCGGTACCGGATCGAGTTCCAGCCGGGTGAAGGGCGGGCATGCGACCGAAACTCCATCTAATTTGAAGAGGCCGCCCCGCGGGACGGCCTCTTCGGTCCGGCTACGGTTCTCCCTCCGTGGTGATGGAGGGGGCGGAGGAAGTCACCGCAGCGGCGGGTGAAGAAGGGGGGCCTTAGCGTCCCTCCTTGACGAATCGGCCGCTCACGCGTGCACTCCTAGGACCGGCAGACCGGGCGAGTACCTGACTCAGGCGCATCCGCCAAGCTTCCCAGATCTTCCGGCGGCGGGCGGCGACAGCTTGCCGCTGAAGAGCCTGCAACTCAGCGACCGCCCTGGCGTGCGCATTATGCTCCTGGATGAATCGCTCGACTGCGTAGGGGTTTTGCATGGCTCGCCCTCCGGTCTGAACCAACCCTGATATGCGACTACTCTAGCGCGCGCAGACCGGACCCGGCCATGGCAGGCTTCACAGGGAATCTGTGACGTACGTCACAGCGTCGGTTGACGAGCCGAGAAGACGCCATCTATCATAGACACGCTGTGTTGAGCCCTGATTGGCGCCGGATCGGCAGCAGCCTGTGGGAGTTCGTCAAGACCCTGATCATCGCGTTCATCCTCGCGCAGCTGATCATGGTCTCGGTGGCCCAGGCTTTCCAGGTGGAGATGTACTCCATGGAACCCACCTTGCTGCCGCACGATCGCGTCCTCGTGGACAAGATCCTCTACCACATGCGCCGGCCCCACCGCGGCGACGTCATCGTACTCAAGTACCCGCTCAATCCGCAGAAGAACTACATCAAGCGGATCGTCGCGCTCCCCGGGGACCGGCTCGAGGTGCGGAACGGGAAGCTCTTCGTCAACGGAAAGCGCATCATCGAAGTCTATCTGAACGGCGATGCGCAGGGCAGCTACGGACCGCTCACCGTGCCGAAGGACTCCGTCTTCGTCATGGGAGACAACCGGAACAACAGTGAGGACAGCCGCGCGTTCGGCGCGCTGAAGAAAGCCCTCATCGTTGGACAGGCGCTGTTGATCTACTGGCCGCCCCAGAGGATGAAGCTCCTTATCCCGAGGTAATGGGCTGGGGAGAAGGGGACGGCCGTGCACCCCTCGTCGCCGACCAGTCCCCAGGCGGGATCAACGTCGCCGGCTCAGACCAGGTATCCCCGCGGCACACGAGAGCACTGACTTACCGTTGCTTCCTTCCGGACCTGGCGGGGTTCATCAGATCTCGTTGCGCGGGACCCGGCCGTCGTCGCCAACGCTCGCCGTCCAGACCCTGAGGTCTGGCGTCTCGGAGGGGAGTTCAGCCCCGCTGTAGCGGATTGCGGGTACAGGGAACCGCTAGCTCCCCACCTAGCACGGCCGCTCCTAGTGTACCCCCGCCTTGATGGGGCGGCCAGCGGACACGCTCAGATATTCCAGTGATAGAGGACGCCGACCACGGCGACGAGATTGTTCACCGCATGCACCACCATCCCCGGAAGGAGCGATCCGGTACGCTCATACAGAAGGGCGAGGATCACGCCCAGGATGGCGATCGGTAGGAAGTGGACGATCTGCTGATGCACGGCCCCGAAGAACAATGACGACAGCACGATTCCGGCCACAACACCCCAGCGGCGCAGCGTGCCATAGACGAACCCGCGGAAGAATATCTCCTCACCGATCGGCACCAGCACGCAGACGAGGAGCACGATCCAAACCGTCTGCGCAGCGGTCAGGGGCCGCTGTAGGATCCCGGCCAAAACGTCCGTGAGATGCTCCTGCTCCGACATCGCCTCCGCCCGGGCGGTCCCGACGACCGCACCGACAACGGCGACGGCAATCCGCTCCGCACCGAGGCTCACGGGGATGCTCGCCGCCCCGATCGCACCACCAGCCGGCAGCCAGCGATGCCAGCGGTCCACTCGCAGGCCGATTCGGTCAAGGGGAAGGCGGTAGCGCGTCCGGGCGACATAGACAGTCAGGACGATGAACAGAAGGTTCTGGGCGATCGCGAACACCGACAGTTGCCCGAGCGATGGGGCCTGCGAGATCCCGACCGCCTCCGCGATGAGGGGAAGCGTCAGGATGAACACGAGACTGAGGCCGAGCACTTCACCCAGTCCCCAGGTTTCCGGGAAGGGCTCGAAGGCGATGGGCTCGCCGCAATGTTGACAGACGGCGCGATGGGCGATGGTCAACCGTCCGCAGGACGGGCAGCGGATGAGGTTTCCCGGCGGGCGCGCGGCGAGAAGGTAGATGGGGAGGAAGACCGGCAGGGCCACGAGGGTGCCCAGCCACCAGGCGATGCGCTCCCACCGGCTGCCCGCGGCACGGGCCCGGTAATCGACGTACACCCAGGTTGCGACGGCGGCCGAAATCAGCGTGAGGAAGACGAGAACAAGCGGGGACACCTCAGCATGGTTCTGCGCCCCCGAACAGCCCTCCTCGCGTTACAGGACACGGGCAAGGGATGTATTCTCGGCCCGGCGAAGTCACGCAGAGCAGCTGACCCCCCCGGAGGTCCGCAATGTCCCACGTTTCTTTCTATCGCAAGTGGCGTCCGCAGGCATTTGACCAGATCATCGGACAGGACCGTGTGACGCGTACGCTGCAAAACGCCATTCGGACCAACCGGGTCGTGCACGCGTACCTGTTCGCGGGGCATCGCGGCACGGGGAAGACGACGACGGCGCGAATCCTGGCCAAGGCGCTGAATTGCGTGAACGGGCCCACACCGACGCCCGACGGCAGTTGTCCGAACTGCACCGCCATCACGGGAGGATACTCCCTCGACGTCATCGAGATCGACGCGGCGACGAACCGGGGGATCGACGAGATCCGCGAGTTGCGCGACCGCATCCGGCTCGCGCCGACCGAAGGCCGGTACAAAGTGTACATCATCGATGAGGCCCACATGCTCACGACGGAGGGCGCGAACGCGCTCCTGAAGACACTGGAGGAGCCGCCGAGCCACGCCATCCTCGTCCTGGTGACGACCGAGCCGCACCGCCTCCCTCCCACGATCCTCTCCCGCTGCCAGCGATTCGACTTCCGGCGGGTCTCGCAGAATGAGATCATCTCGCGGCTGCGGCACATCGCCGGGACCGAGGGCTTCCGCATCGAAGACCCGGCGCTCACCCTCATCGCAGACGCGGCCGACGGCTCGGTGCGCGACGCGGAATCCGTCCTCGACCAGCTTGCCGCCTTCGCCGAAGGACCTATCACCGCAGCCGACGTCGTCTCTGTCCTGGGCATCCTCGCCGAGGACGTTGCCCTCCGCTTCGCGGGAGCGATCCTGGCCCGCGACGTTCCGGCGTGTGTCGATCTGGTCGAGCACATCATCGGGGAGGGGAAAGACGTCCGGCAGGTCCTGCGCACGCTGCTCGACCACTTCCGCGACCTCCTCGTGCTGCAGACTGGTGCGCGCGCGGATGTCCTCGACACGACCGAACAGCGCCTGGCAGCCCTGCGCGCCCAGGCGGAGAGAGCGGACATCGCCGACGTCCTTCAGGCATTGAAAGTCCTCGCGGCCACCGATGCGGAGGCGCGCTGGAGCCCACAACCCCGGCTCTTGCTTGAGATCGCGTTGATCCGGCTCTGCCGGCCCGAGATGGATGCGACGCTGGAAGGGCTCCGGACGCGGGTCGCAGGGCTCGAGCAGCGTCTCGGAGGGCGGGCCGAAGGCGGGGCTCCGCCTGCTCAGACGGTTCAGCAAACTGCCCGGCCCACCGCTCCACGGCCGTCGGAGCCCGCGGCGCCGCAGCCGAAGTCGCCGGTTTCTGCTCCGTCAAAAGCCCCGGCGCGGCCCGCACCCAAGCCGGTGTCGGAGGGTCCGGCGAACGCCGCCGGCGCGCCGGCGATCATGGCCGTCGTCGAGGCCCCCGCCGATCTGGAGCATCAGCCGCCGCTCGAGGCCGCACCGCCCGTCGTGCTCGACGACGTCCGCCGGGTGTGGGCGCGCATCCTCGAAGAGGTGAAGCATACGAAGATGTTCTGCCATGCGCTCCTCATCGAAGGGATCCCCCTGGACGTGACCGCCGGGACGCTCCTCGTCGGCCTGCGCACCGGCTACAACTTCCATCTCGAGAATCTGCACCGGCCCGAGAACCGATCCATCATCGAAGGCGCCGTCGAGCGGGTGCTGCAACAGCGGCTGCGGCTGCGGTGCACGATCCTGGACGGCGATACCGCGAATCATCCCGCGGGTCCGGCCGTGTCCGCGGCCACCGACCCGGTCGTGGCGAAGGCCATGGAACTCTTCGGCGCTCAGGTCGTCGAGATCAAGGAGAGCTGATGCGGGATCTCGGCAAGATGATGAAGCAGGTGCAGAAGCTGCAGCAGGACATGGCGCGCCTGCAGGAAGAGATGAAGGCGGAGCGGATCGAGGCCACCGCCGGAGGCGGCGTGGTGCGGGCCGTGGCAAACCTCCACGGGGAGATCCAAGAGCTCGTCATCGATCCCTCCGTGGTCGATCCCGTCGACGTGGCGATGCTGCAGGACCTCGTTCTCGCCGCGATCACCGAGGTGCAGCGCAGCGCGAAGGCGCAGGCCGACGAACGGATGAAGGCCTTGACCGGCGGCCTCCCGCTCCCGCCGGGCCTGATGTGAAGTGTACGCCGAACCCCTCGCTCGCTTGATCGAAGAGCTGTCCAAGATGCCCACCGTGGGCCCGAAGACGGCCCAACGCCTGGCGTTCCACATCCTCAGGATGGCGCCGGAAGACGCCGCGCGGCTCAGCCAGGCGATCCTCGACGCGAAGGCGCGGATCCGGTACTGCAGCATCTGCTTCCACATCACCGACGTGGACCCGTGCGCCATCTGCAGCAGTCCGACCCGCGCCCGCAGCACTATCTGCGTGGTCGAGGATCCACGGGATGTGCTGGCCATGGAGCGCACGCGGGAGTACAAGGGCCTCTACCATGTCCTGCACGGGGCAATCTCCCCTCTCGACGGGATCGGTCCCGACGATCTGAGGATCGCCGAGCTGCTGGGGCGGGTGGAAGGGGGAGCGGTCGAGGAGATCATCGTCGCGACGAATCCCCGCGTCGAGGGAGAAGCGACCGCGATCTACCTGGCCAAGATCCTCAAGCCGCTGGGCCTGAAGGTCACCCGTATCGCCCACGGCCTTCCGGTCGGGGGCGACCTCGAGTACGCGGACGAGGTCACGCTGGCGAAAGCGCTCGAAGGCCGGAGGGAGATGTAGCCGTGGCCGTCGTCCGGTACATGGTCACGAACGTGGATCGCGCCGTCGCCTTCTATACTCAGCATCTCGGCTTCACGGTCGACCGGCAGATGGGACCCGCCTTCGCCAGCGTCTCGCACGGAGATCTCACGCTCTGGCTCAGTGGACCGCAGAGCTCCGGGGCCCGGCCCCTTCCTGATGGGCGCCCGCAGGAACCCGGCGGATCGAACCGCCTGGTCATCGTCGTGAAGGAGCTGCCCGCCCGCGTCGCGGAATTGCGGGCTGCCGGCCTGCCCTTTCGCAACGAGATCGTCACCGGCCCAGGCGGCCGGCAGATTCAGGTGGAAGACCCTGACGGAAATCCGATCGAGATCTTCGAACCATCCTCTTAGTGTGCGCGCGCTGCAACCGCCCGTCCCGCGCGGAGTTTGGGGCCTTCATCCGGCCGCCTGATTGCGGAAGAGCTCGACACTACCGTATACTTGTTCACTGGAGTCGATGGACACGCACTCCTCACATCAAACAACCAGGCTCGCGCCGGCCGTCGAGGCGAACGGCTCGGTGCCCAAGCGCGCCAGGACGGGCTTCGAGTTTGTCAGCCCGACGCTCGGAAAGCTGAGCTTCCGGCAGATGTTCGAGCATCTCGTGGGCTACATGAATGAAGAGCCCGACCAGAGCTACCACCTCATCATCGGCACGGACTCGCTGCTGAGCGACCAGACCTGCTTCGTCACCGCGGTGATCGTTCACCGCTTGGGGCACGGGGGGCGGTACTTCTACCGGAAGATGTTCAATCGCAAGATGGATAGCCTACGCCAGCGCATCTTCTTCGAGACGGCGCTGAGCCTGGAGACCGCCGGCCTGATCAGCGCGGAGCTCTCCCGCAACGGACACTCCGAGCTGCCGGTCGAGATCCACCTCGACGTGGGTCCCAACGGCGACACGAAGCGCGTCATCCGGGAAGTGGTGGGGATGGTCACGGGATCCGGCTACGTGGCCGTCACGAAACCGGATGCCTACGGCGCCACCAAAGTCGCCGACAAGCACTCCAAGTAATCTTCCCGCTCAAATCGTACCCTCGGCTGCGCGTGCCGGCGCGGCACCCTCGAAGAGCATCTCCGGAAGCGTGGCGACCCACGAGGCAACGTCTCCGCAAAGCCGCCACCCGTCCTCGGTCACCGCGTCCCGCACGACCGTCCTGCAGAGAAGCGCGCGCGGGTGCACGGCTGTGCCGGGATCCGGCAGCAGCCAGCACTCAACGCCGGCGGGAGGCTGCCGGTCTCCGCGCCGGACGACCGGCTGAGCGCGAAGATTGCGGCTGACAATGTGGGCGGCGGGGGGCTGCTCGCGGGCCAGCGCTGCCAGGGTCCGCGGATCCGGAGCCGGGACGCCCAGAAAGGCTCCGACGTGCGCCAGGAAGACGTCAGGGCGATCGAGGGCAGTCTCGAGGTGCGACGACAAGAGCGACGAACCCTGGAACCGGGGATTCACCTCTGTCAGGTACACCCTCCCCTCGTGCACCAGAGCGTCCACGCCGAACGCCCCGACGTATCCCGTCGAGCGCAGCCACCGGCCGGTCAGCGTCGTCATCTCCCCGAGGGCCTGAAGCACGGCATCGTCCAGCTCCTTGATCCGGGCAAAGTCGTTCCCGCAGTAGGCGAGCGCGCTCAGCGCAACACCTGGGATGCGGCCAAGAAGCCGTCCGTGGACCCATCCGGCAGCCCGGGCGGCATGTCCTCCAACTGGCGGACGGGTGTGAGTCCATCTCCCCCGCCGGAACGGTTGGTCCGGACGACGATCGGACCGTCCCGAACCGCCTCCTCCAATGCGCTCCGCAGTGCCCGGTGATCGTGCGTGCTGAGATAGCGCCAGGGGACGACGTTTACCCCGACCGTCCGCAACTCCGACTCGACCCACGGCTTGTGATCAAAGACCCCCTGGTTCTCGTAGAAGAGGCCCAAGTGCTGTACGTACTCCCGGCGCAGGAAGTACACGGAAGAGAAGAACCGGCTGGCCTCGTGAGTCATCGCCACCGCCGGCTCGCTCAGGGATGTGTACAGCCGCCGGTAGAACTCGCGGTGGATCTCCGACTGATCGGGGCGGATCTGATAGCCGACCGTATCAACCCGCTCGCCCGAGAGCCGCTCGATGCACACCGCGCCGGGAACCGCTCCCGGGGCGACGATCGAAAAGGCCTCAGCGAACTGGGCGATCGGCGTCAGGCGGTGGGCATTGCCGCCGAGCACACCGTACCAGACGAACTTCCGCCTGCCGATCCGTCGCTCGATCTCCTGGATGAACTCCCTGCGTTTCACGACACCGCATCCTCCACAGCCGAAAGATCGACAGCGCCCGCAAAGATCCTCACGTATCCATCACTTGACCAGAGTGTGACCCGGCCGGTCAATCCTTCAACTGCCGTATCTGCGTCCCGCGAAAAGGGCGTGGGTGAGGGGTTATCGCCGTTCCGGATCCCAACCCCACACCGGAAGGATGTCGGTGAACGAGCGGTCGTCGGTCATGACCGGCACGTCGGCGGTGGGGATTAGTCTATCGTAGAAGTCGCCGAGAAAGTCCGCGTGGAGGGCCGGCGGCACTCGCTTGTCTTTCCGCAGCTGCGCCAGGGTCGCGGTGAGCTGTCGGGCGGTGATGCCTGTTTTCGCTCCGGCAAAGAGGATGATCGTCCGGACGTCTTCCTCGTCCTTGTCGTACTGGAAGTTCACCGGGAAGAGGGAGAGACCGGTGAACTCCGCGGCGTAGGTCTTGTAGATCGCTTTGAAGAGCTTGCTGTTGGGGCCGGCCAGGAAGCCCACGATGTTCGCGGCGACGATCCCTCCAGGAGCCAACTTGACCTTCGTCTGCTGGAAGAACTCCCGGGTCACGAGATGGAACGGGACACCCTCCGCGAAGTACGCGTCCATGACGATGAGGTCGTACGTCGTGTCCGCGCGGCGGATGTACTGACGCCCGTCCTGGACGAAGATGCGGTGGCGCGGATCGTCCCGGAGCTCGAAGTAGCGCTTCGCCACGTCGACGACGACCGGGTCGAGCTCCACCGAATCTACCTGTACGCCGGGGAAATCGCTCAAGAGGCGCTTGGGGACGGAGCCGGAGCCCATCCCGACGATGAGGACCTTCTTGATTCCCGGATTCAGGAGCCAGGCCAGCAGGAAGTAGTCCGGATAACGCAGCGGGCTCTCGCGGGCGTCGGTGAGGAACATCCCACCCTGGCGGGAGCGGTCGAAGTGCAGCCAGCGATAGCAGCGGTCCTCGGCCACCCGGATGCGGTGGTAGACCGTATCCTTCTCGAAGACGATCCGGGTCTCTCCGCAGTTCGTCTGGGCCCCGGCGGGACCCCTCAGCGGTGAGGCGAGCAGCATCGCGATCAACGCCGTCGACGCGGCAATACGCATCACACGGGTGGTCTGCGTTGCCATGAGCGCGGAGAGGACGAGCAGACTCGCCCCGAGGGCATAGAGGATGGCCCGCACGCCCATCGCGGGGATCAGCACGAACGCCGTCAGCAGCGTCCCCACGATGCTGCCCGCGGTCGAGATCGCATAGAGCACGCCCGCGGTGTTGCCGACCGTAGCCAGGGTCGTCGCGGCGAGCTTGATCGCAAAGGGCGAGGTCGCGCCCATGAGCACGCTCGGGACGGCGAAGAGGACGATCGAGGCGAGCAGCGGGCTCATCCGCGGGCCGAGGTCCCACGCCCCGAGCGCCTCGAGGATCGACCGCGCGACCAGAGGCAGGAGCAGAATGAGCAGGCCCGCGGTCCCCAGGGTAGACGCCAGCACGCGGGGCCGCGGCCAACGGTCCGCCGCCACACCACCGAAGTAGTAGCCCAAACTGAGCGCGGCCAGGAAGATGCTGATCAGGCTGCCCCACACGTAGACGGAGCTCCCGAAATACGGGGCGAGGACACGGCTGCCGACGATCTCCAGAGCCATGAGCACTGCCCCCGAGCCGAAGACGACAAATCGCAGGATCACGCGCGGATCTCCTTGAGTCCGTTCATGTAGGGCTGAAGCACGTCGGGAACGCGCACGCTTCCATCCTTCTGCTGGTAGTTCTCGATCACCGCGATCCACATCCGCGGCGTGGCGATCGCCGTGCCGTTGAGCAGGTGGGCGTAGACGGTTCCTCCGCCGCTCCGGACGTGGATGCCCAACCGCCGGGCCTGGAAGTCGGTGCAGTTGCTGCAGGAGTGGGTCTCGGCGAACCCACCCCGCCCCGGAAACCAGGTCTCGAGATCGTACGTCTTCGCCGACGCCGTCGCCGCCTCTCCCCCGCAGAGGAGCATGACGCGGTGATGCAGTCCAAGGCGCTGCACGATGCGTTCCTCGACGCTCACCATGAACTCGTGCTCGTCCCATGACGCCGCGGGGGTCGTATGCGAGAACATCTCCACCTTGTCGAACTGGTGGACCCGGAAGACCCCGCGGATGTCCTTCCCGTAGGACCCGGCCTCACGCCGGAAGCACCACGAAACTCCCGCGACCCGCAACGGTGTCGCCTTCTCATCCAGCGTCTCATCCTTGTACAGACCGGCCAGGCTCTGCTCGCTGGTGCCGATGAGCACCAGGTCCTCGCCGTCGATCCGGTAGACCTGCTGAGTGTCGAGCTCGGCGCCGCCGTAGGCGCCCATGAGGACCTCCTGCCTGACCAAAAACGGTGTCTGCACCGGAGTGAAGCCCGCCGCGACCACGGCGTCCAGCGCGAAGCGAATGAGCGCCTGCTCCAGGAGGACGCCAGCCCCGCGGAGATAGTAGAAGCGTGATCCCGCGACCTTGGCCCCCCGCTCGAGGTCGAGGATGCCGAGCGTCGTACCGAGATCGACGTGGTCACGAGGCTCGAAGTCGAACGCGGGCCGCTCCCCCCAGGTCCGCACGACGACGTTGTCGGCCGGCTGCGATCCTGCGGGGACGCTTGGATGAGGGATGTTCGGAAGTCGCAGCAGCGCCTCGTGCAGCGCTCCATCCGCGCTGCGCAGGTCCGGCTCCAGGCTCTTCAGCCGGTTGCTGACCTCACGCATCTCGGCGATGCGCCGGGTCTTCTCCTCGCCGGAGAGCTTCGGGACCTCAGCGGAAACCCGGTTCTGCTCCGCGCGAAGCCGTTCGACGTTTTGGACGAGGTCGCGCCTGTGCCGGTCGGCATCGAGTACGTGATCGACGAGGGCCGGATCGGCCCCCCGCCGGCGCAGTCCTTCGCGCACCGTATCCGGATTGTCTCGCACGAACTTCAGATCAAGCATTGGCAGTTGTCCCTATTTCGTCCCGGGGGGAACACGTTCCCTGTTATACATCGAAGATCACCCGCGCTCTCCAGCCGTTAGGCCTGCGGACCTCGAGCTGATGGTACGTTGCCGCTTTCACATCCAGCCGGAACCGGTGACGAGCAAGGTCGACCGGTTCCCCCCGCACATCTGCCACCAACCGCGTATCCGTGCACTCGAGCACGCGCACGTCGGCCGGGAGGAAGCCGTCAGCGTTGAGCAGGAGGATGAGGTCATTGAGCCAGGCGACGAGGAGGCCTTCCTGGTCGTCTGCCTCGACGGTGCGGCGCCGCGTCTCCGTGGGCCGGACGTCGTTCCGGTCGATGATGAAGGAGAGCATCCCTTCCGCTGCCGCCATGAAGATGTCTTCCACCGTGTCGCCGCGGACGACGATGCCCACGTCAGCGGTGTGCTCGATGATCTCGATCGAACGTGTCATCGTGATCTGATACGAGACTGTGCGAGTCCCTCGACCAGGTGCATCATCCGGCGTCCCGATCTGACGGCAGACCATGCGATGCTACAATAAGCCGAAGCGACGCGCCGACGGAAGGGGGTGAGGGTCATGACCGCACGCGAACGCATCCGGCTGACCTCCATGGTCGCCTGCGCGGGGTGAGCGTCGAAGCTCAGTCCTGAGGACCTGGCGCAGGTCCTGCGCCAGCTACCGATACCGACCGACCCGAACCTGCTCGTCGGCACGAGCACCGCGGACGACGCCGCGGTCTACCGGCTGCGCGACGATCTCGCCATCGT
>DATDEG010000261.1:0-2801 GCA_036523465.1 bacterium | reverse complement strand
GCATCGATGCCCGCGAGCGAGCGTTTCGGGCGTACCTCGATGGCGGCCGCTCCAGGCGGGCCGGCTACATCGCGATCACCCTGACCCGGGATTACTTCAACAAGCAGAATGTCGCCGTCGCCAGCGCCTGGCTCAGCCGGGCTGAGCGCCTGCTGGAGGCTGAGGAGGACTCTCCTGAGAAAGCCTGGCTATTTCGGACCCGGGCCATCATCGCCATCGAAGGCCGGCATGATTTCAAGACGGGCTTCGACCACGCCACGGAAACGCTGCGGATGGCGACCCGGGTGAAGGATCGCAACCTCATGGCCCTCGCCCTCCACGATCAGGGACGCGCCTTACTTGCCATGGGGCAGGTCGGGCAGGGGACGGCGCTCATGGATGAAGCCACGGTGGCCGCCGTGGCCGGCGAGCTCAGCCCTTGGGTGACCGCGGCGATCTACTGCAACATGATCATGGAGTGCCATCACGTCGTGGATGTGCGAAGGGCCGGGGAGTGGAGCGACGCGGCGAAGCGGTGGTGCGAGCGCCAGGCGATCGCAGGATTTCCGGGTATGTGTCGCGTCTACCGGGCAGAGGTCATGCGCCTGCGGGGGAACTGGCTGGAGGCGGAGCAGGAAGCGCGCCGGGCGTGCGATGAGCTGAAGGAGTTCAACCTCAGTTACTGCGCCGGGGCCTTCTACGAGCTGGGCGAGGTCCGCCTGCACATCGGAGACCTCGCCGGGGCAGAGGAAGCCTTCCGCCATGCCCACGAGCTCGGACGCGACCCGCAACCCGGCCTCGCCATGCTGCGCCTGGCTGAAGGGAAGACGGCCGCGGCCCTCACCGCGATCAAAAGCGCCGTCGCCGGGGAGCGGGAGGACCGTCTCCTTCGGGTCCGGATGCTCCCGGCGCTTGTCGAGATCGCCGCGGTCGCGCAGGAGCTGGACGCGGCCGAAAAGGGACTCGAGGAGCTCGCGGCCACGGCGCGCGACTACGGAAGTACGGCGCTCGAAGCGATGGCACGATCATCCGCCGGGACGCTATACCTTGGCCGAGGTGATCAGGGCGAAGCGATTGCGGCGTTGCGTCAGGCCGTCCGGCTGTGGAATGAGATCGAGGTCCCGTACGAGGGTGCGCGGGCACGGCTGAAACTCGCAGAGGCGTTTCGGGCCGCCGGCGACGCGGACAACGCCGCACTCGAACTCACGACCGCCCGTGCGGTCTTCGAGCGCCTCGGGGCAAAACGCGACCAGGCACACGCCGACGAACTCCTCGCGCGTTCAGACAGCGCGCGGCTTCTGCCGGCGGAGCGTGCCGCCCGTACATTCATGTTCACCGACATCGTCAGGTCGACGACGCTCGTAGAGGCGATCGGAGACGACGCCTGGACAGACCTCCTGCGCTGGCACGATCAGACTCTGCGCGGGCTCGTGTCTCGCCACGCGGGGGAGGAGGTGGATCACGCCGGCGACGGATTCTTCTTCGCCTTCGCGGATGCGGGCCAGGCGGCGGAGTGCGCCGTGGCGATTCAGCGAGCGCTGGCCGCCCACCGGCGCGACCACGGATTCGCGCCCCAGGTGCGCATCGGGCTCCACACAAGTCGGGCTGTCCAGGTCGGCGGCGACTATAAGGGGAAAGGCGTTCACGAAGCCGCGCGCATCGGCGCCCTGGCAGACGGGGGCGAGATCGTCATCAGCGCCGGCACGCTGGCCGCCGTCCCACAAGCACAGGCGGGCAATCCACGCGCCGTCAACCTCAAGGGGATCAGCGAACCCGTGACGGTGTACACATTGGCGTGGCGTTAGGACCGCACCGGTGCGCTGAGAGAGCCTTCAGGCGGCGAGCAGGAATTTGCTTGAAGTATCTCTGGAACTAGGATAGGATTTCCTCACACAAAACCGCACGACGCTCATCCCCCTGGCGGGCCGGGGCCCCGGCAGGTCATCAAGGTATCCTGCGTTCGGGAGCCGTGGCTGCTTGTGGTCACCAAGCGGATCCTGCACTGGTCACTAGAGGAACTGCCGGATTCCCTGACCCTGAAGGTTCGGGGACATGTCGATTCGGAGACCGCCGCCGAGTTCGACCGCGCCGTCCGTGAGGCTCTCGCCCGCGGGAAATCGACGCTCATCGACCTCTCCGCCGTCCACTACTTCGATGGTCAAGGTATCCAGGTTCTTCGAGAACGGGCAAACCGCACGAGAGCGATCCTCAAGCTGCCACTGCCCGTACGCAGGAACCTCGAGTCGCTAGGGATCGACTACCTCTTCAGGTTCGAGTAGACATCCGAAGCGCGCCTAAGAGTCTCACAGGCGAACGCGAACGCTTTACGACCGGCAACTTCGACCCGCTACGGCATGCCTTTGAGGATCTGCGTCATCTCGTCTTTGGTGTAGGCACGCATGGTCGTGGTACGGACACTCCCTAGCGCGCCGGTCGCCAGGAGGAAGCGGCTCACGGAGGCATCATCCGGCGCCTCCATGGTGGCGACGGCGTCAAACGCGCCCATCGTCCAGTGGAAGCTCGTGAACTTCACGCCCATCTTCATCCCCGCACTTTGGGCGGCCTCGTACCGCTGAACCGTGTCCTTCGCACTCCTTGCCCCCTGATCGGTCCAATTGATGAGCGTGACGTAGGTCGGCACTGTCGTCCCCCTTAAGCAGGATAGACAGGCGTTCGGGGGAGAGCAGCTGTCTCCTGCGGGTTGACGGCCCGGAGTTGCTAGGCATCTGGGCAGAGCCTTGAATGCCGCGCTAAACTTGCGTACGGAGGGCAGTGGGGGCTGGTGCCCCTTCCGGTCTTCAAAACCGGCGGGAGGCCGGTTG
>DATDEG010000260.1:0-12607 GCA_036523465.1 bacterium | reverse complement strand
CGGCGCGATGCTCGCCAACAGCATCCTGCTCCGCCTGGGGATGGACCCGGTGGAGCGGGGGATCGTCATGGGCGCGATCGGCAACCACGAGGAGAAGGGCGGCGAGCCGGTGAGCCCCGTCGGGGCGGCGGTGATCCTGGCGGACAAGTCCGACGTGCACCGCTCACGCGTACGGAATCCCGACATGACCACCTTCGACATCCATGACCGGGTGAACTATGCGGTTGAGCACTCCTTCCTACGCGTGGACGAGAAGGGAAAGACGATCTCACTGGAGCTCACCATCGACACCAAGCTCTCTCAGGTCATGGAGTACTTCGAGATCTTCCTCACCCGCATGGTGATGTGCCGGCGGGCCGCGCAGTTCCTGGCTTGCGAGTTCAAGCTGCAGATCAACGGGGCGAAGCTGCTCTAGCGGGCGTACGGCAACAGGAGTCCTAGCACGCGCGTCGCCACGCCGCCCACGAGGACGGCGAGCGTGATCGTGCCCGCCGAGATGAGTCCCGCCCGGCGCCAGCCCAGCGTTTTCCCGAGGATCGCAATCGTCGCCGCGCACGGGATGTAGATCGTGTTGACCAGCGCGTAGGTGAAGATCTGCTGCGGGGTCATGAACGCCAGCAGGGAGGTGGCCCCGCGGCCGTATTCGACCAGAGCCAGCGCGAGCAGCAGCTGCAGCGCCAGCTCCTTGCGCAGTACCGCGAAGACAAGTGTCAACCCGGCGACCGCGGGAAGACCCAGCCATCCCTCCACGATAGGGGAAAGCGGGCGCGCCACGAGGCGGATGAGTCCCGTCTCGTAGAGGGCCCCCAGCAGGAGGCTGCCGGCGAGGACGACCGGCGCGGCGTGGACGACGAACTCCCGCACACGGAACCAAGTCTTCCGAAGTACGGTCCGCGCGGTCGGGGCGCGGAACGGAAACACCTCCATGAGCAGGATGGGGCGCCCGCCGGGAAGGAGCCGGTTCAATCCCCACCCTGCGCCGCTGATCACGAGCGCGACGATCACGTACAGTCCGATAGCCCACCCCGGCCCGGCCAGCGCGGCGACGGCCCCGAAGATGACGGCGGTGCGCGCGCTGCAGGGCACCAGCGTGATCAGCGTCCCGGCGATCAGCCGCTCTCTTTCCGTCCGCAAGGTGCGCAACCCGATGATGGCGGGAACGTTGCACCCCGCGCCGGCGACGAGCGGAATCGCCGCCCGGCCGGTCAGTCCGAACCGCCCGAGTGATCGATCGAGGAGGACCGCGGCGGCGGTGAGGTATCCGGTATCCTCGAGGATCGCCAACAGGAGGTAGAACGTCAGGACGTAAGGGATGCCGATGGAGAGCAGCGCGTTGATGCCGGCGTCCGCCGCCCACAGTACTGTGCGGCCGATCATCCCGGAACCGGCGGCGGCGGTGACCACGGCGCGGACGACGGGGGAGAAGACCGCGGCCCACATCCGGTCGGTCAGGCCGGCCAACATACTGCCGCCCCAGAACAGCCCCGCGAAGATGATCCCCAACACGCCGGCAAGGATCGGGACGCCGGTGGCGGGGTTCGTCGCGACCCGCCACACCATACGTCCTCGAAGTTCGGCGGGGCCGATTCGGACGGCATTTGTGATGCGGTCCGCGGCGGCGTGCCGGTCCACGGCGATGGCGATTGCGCCGCGGCAGCCGGACGCCTCCTCGAAGCGGGTCACCGCGGCCCGGACGACGGGATTCGTCTCCGGCGATATCCCGCCCGGCGGTGGGGCGCCCTCCAGGGTCAGGAAGGCATCCGGAACGGAGGATTCAACCGCGATCGCGGCGATGGCCCGCTCGGCCTCAGGGCTGTAACGGTGGATGCGGGAGGAGGCGCGGCTTGCCGTGGCGGCCAGATGCAGGACCTCGCGCAGTCCTTCTGCTTTCGTCGCCACCGTGGCGACGACGGGTATTCCAAGCAACGTTCCCAGATGCGCGGCATCGATGCGCAGCCCCTCACGCTCGAGCTCGTCGGACATGTTCAGAGCTACCACGACGGGGAACCCGAGATCGATCAATTGGAGAACGAGATAGAGATTCCGCGCCAGGTTCGTGCCGTCGACAACGGCGAGGACGGCGTCGGGACGTTCCTTAAGGATCGTCTCCCACGTCGTGCGCTGATCGCCATCCACGGATGTGAGGCCGTACGTCCCAGGGAGATCGATGATCTGGATGGTCCGGCCGCCTAACGCCGCCGTGCCCACCGCCACCTCGACCGTCGTACCCGGGTAGTTCGTCGTGAGCGCACGCAGGCCGGTGAGCCCGTTGAACACCGTGGACTTGCCGACATTCGGATTCCCGACGAGGGCGATCGTCGGATGCGTGGTGTTGTGGGTAGATGCCGAAGGGTCGTGGCAAGAGAGGATGCTCACGTCTCCACCCCGACCTGACCGGCAAGCCCGCGCCCGATCGCATAGAGGCCGCCCGCCCCACGGATCAGCAGGGGGCCGCCGAAAGGAAGGCTCTGGACCACTTCGATCTCTTCCCCAGGGAGGACGCGAAGCGCGGCGAGCTCATCGGCGACCGCGGCGTCCGGCGGGAGAGTGGCGACGACGGCCCTCGTGCCCGGTTCCAAGGAGCTTAAAGCTGCCCTCATTGTTGACGTTAGGGCCTCCTATCCCATTTAGACCCTGCGGCCGGGCGCAGACAATCGGCCCTTCGCCTGATTGGAATCCGCTTCCCACCCGATGGCCGTCACTTTCGCTCGCTTGGTATGCTGACCGCACTAGAGGGAGCTTTCCTCTAGGAGGGGAATAATTCAGTAGATTTTCATAGGATTTCGATCTCTCAGGTGCCATGCTCTCGGCGATCGGCTTAAGCCACAAGAGCGCTCCCTTATCCATCAGGGAACCCCTGGCATTTGCCGAGGCGGAGTTGCCCGCGGTCCTGCCCGCGCTGCACGCACTGCCGGGGGTGCGAGAGATCCTCCTGTTGTCCACCTGCCACCGGACGGAAGTTTATGTCGTGAGTGAGGACAACCCCCCCATCGACGCCGTCGCCTCGACCCTCGGCCGGCTCCGTGGAGTCGACGTCGCAGGATTCTTTTCCTACCTTGTCATCTTGCGGAGTGACGATGCGGTCCGCCATGTGCTGCGTGTCGCCGCGGGGCTCGAATCCATGGTCCTCGGTGAGCCACAGGTTCTGGGACAGGTCCGCCGCGCCTACGCGGCGGCGCGTCTTGCGGGGACGTCCGGTCCTGTTCTCAACCGCCTGATGCAGGTTGCCATCGGCGCAGGCCGGCGCGTGCGCGCCGAGACGAAGTTGGGAGGGCACGGCGCCTCTGTGCCCCACGCTGTTGTGGCGTGCTGCCGGGCGCACTGGCGCGGCGTGGCAGGGCGGCGCGCGATCATCGTCGGGGCAGGCGAGATGGCGGCGCTGCTCGCCAAGACGTTCACCTCCGCGGGTGGGTCTGTGGCGGCCATCGCGAACCGGACCGCCGACCACGCTGCCGGGCTGGCCCAACGGTATCAGGCTCCGGTCATCGGCATGGGAGAGATCGCATTCCGTCTCGGCGGTGCTGATGCCGTCATGGTTTCGGTCGGATCGGAGCATCCCGTCCTCACCGTGACCGACCTCGCGCGCGCCGATCGTCCGGTGCTCGTGGTTGACATCGGTGTGCCGCGCGGCGTTGATCAGGCCGTGGTTCGCGTCCCCGGGGTGACCTTGTACGATCTGGATGGCTTGGCCCCGTACACCGGGCAGGGGCCGACTACCGATGATCTCTCCGCCGCCCAGGGAATCGTGGAGGAGAGTTACGAGGCCTTCATCCGCTGGCTCGGATCTCGCGCCGCCGTGCCGCTCATCGCCGAGCTGCACCGGCTGGCGGGGACGATCGTGGAGGAGGAGCTGCTCCGCGCGCGGGGCCGGCTGGAAGGGCTGGATGAGCGGCAGCGTATGGCGGTGCGCGGGGTCGTCGAGGGGGCGCTACGGAAACTGCTGCATGCCCCGTTCGTCCGGCTGCGGGCACGCGGTGACGACGCGCGGGCGCTGGAGCTGGCGCGGGAGTTGTTCGATCTCGACGGGGCGGTGCCGGAGGACGAAGCATCGTGAAGACGCAGAGCCGGGCGGAGGCGGTTTGGGAAGCGAGCCTGCGGCTGTTTCCCGGCGGCGTGAACAGTCCCGTGCGCGCATTTCGTGCCGTGGGCGGAATGCCGGTCGTCCTCACCGGCGGCCGGGGCGCCACCGTCACCGACGTCGACGGCGCCTCCTATGTGGACTTCATCAACTCGTGGGGCGCCCTGATCCTGGGTCATGCCCCGCGTTCTGTCGTGGCGGCGGTCACGGGAGCCGTGGAGCGGGGGATGTCGTTCGGCATGCCGACCGACGCGGAGCCCGTTCTCGCCGGGCTCATCCAATCCGCCTTTCCGTCGATGGAGCGGATGCGCTTCGTCAGCTCCGGGACCGAGGCGGCGATGAGCGCGATCCGTGTCGCGCGCGCCGTCACCGGCCGGCCCCGCGTGGTGAAGTTCGCGGGATGCTACCACGGCCATAGCGACGCCCTGCTGGCCCGCGCCGGATCAGGAGTGGCCACGCTCGGACTGCCGGGAAGCGCGGGGGTGACGGCCGGCGCGGCGGCAGACACGATCGTGCTCCCCTACAACGATCTGCTTGCAGTCAGGAAGGCGTTTGAGGCGCACGCGGAGGCGATCGGCGCGGTGATCGTCGAGCCGGTTGCCGCAAACATGGGAGTCGTGCCGCCCCGGCCCGGATTCCTCGAAGGACTTCGCGCCCTCACCGAAGAGTCCGCTAGCCTGCTGATCTTCGACGAGGTCATCACAGGATTCCGCGTGGCGTTCGGCGGTGTCCAAGAACAGACCGGCATCCGTCCCGACCTGACGTGTCTCGGCAAGATCATCGGCGGCGGGCTTCCCCTGGCCGCCTACGGAGGTCGGGCGGAGATCATGGATACGCTCGCCCCGCTCGGTCCGGTCTATCAGGCCGGCACGCTGTCCGGAAATCCCGTGGCGGTTGCGGCGGGCACAGCGACGGTGCGGGCCCTGACGGCGGACGGCGTCTATCCGCATCTCGAGGAGCGCGCGGCGTCGCTCGAGGGCGGCCTGGTCGAAGGACTGACGCGCGCGGGCGTGGCGGGGTCGGTCGTACGTGTGGGATCGATGCTGACCGTGTTCTTCACGCCGGATCCGCCCCGCGACCTGGAGGAGGCGGAGCGGGCCGACACCGGGCGTTTCGCGCGATTCTTCCGCGCCATGCTCACCCGGGGGATCCTCATCCCGCCGTCGCAGTTCGAGGCGTGGTTCGTCTCGGCGGCCCACCGTGAAGAGGACATCACGCGGACGAGCGCCGCGGCCGCCGCATCGTTCCGCGAGGCGGCCTGATGCGTGATCGGGGCAGGGTGATCGTCGGCACACGCGGGAGCGTCCTTGCCCTCCGTCAGACAGAGAATGTCATCTCGGCGATGCACCGGGCATGGCCGGATGTCGAGATTTCGATCGAGACGATTCGCACGACGGCCGATCGGTTCCCCGACCGGGAATTCGAGCGCCTTCCGGGCATCGGCTTCTTCGTCAAAGAGCTCGAGGTGGCGCTGCTCGAGGGACGCATCGATCTGGCCGTTCACAGTATGAAGGACCTGCCCGCCGAGTCCGTCGGCGGGCTGCTGATTGCCGCGGTGCCGGAACGTGAGGACCCGCGCGACGTGCTCGTTTCGCGGGACGGCGGCGGGCTGCGCAGTCTTGCGCGCGGCGCCCGCGTCGGAACGGGGAGCCCGCGGCGTGCCGCATTCCTCCGGGCCGCCCGTTCCGACCTCCGCATCGTCCCGGTGCGGGGCAATGTGGAGACCCGCCTGCGCAAACTCGACGCCGGCGAGATGGAGGCGGTGTGCCTGGCTTCGGCCGGACTGCGCCGCATCGGCCTCGCGGAACGCGCGACCGAGATCCTGCCGATGGACGTGATGCTTCCCGCGGCCGGACAGGGGGCGCTGGGAGTGCAGGCGCGCGACGGCGATGAGGCCGCGGCCCTGGCCGCGTCCCTCGATCATCCAATCTCACGGGCCGCCGTGGATGCCGAGCGGGCGATGCTCCACCGCCTTCAGGGCGGATGCCGCCTTCCGGTGGGGGCGCATGCGAGCATCGACGGATCGATGCTCACCATCCTCGGCGCGGTCGTCGCGCCTGACGGCAGCGCGGTGCTCCGCGGCAGCAGGAATGGTTCCCCGGGGGAGGGTGCGCGGTTGGGCACAGAGCTCGCGGGCGAGCTCCTCGATCGTGGAGCCGGGGCGATCTTGCCGATGGAGGGGGCGGCGCGCTGATGGCACGCCGCTACATCGTCACGCGCCCGGCCGGGCACGCGGGACTCCTTTCCCAGGCTCTCCGGAGGATCGGGATCGATGCCGTCGAGATCCCGACCGTGGCGATCATCCCGCCCGAATCGTGGGACCCTCTCGACGGCGCGCTGCGCCGCCTGCTTGAGTATGATTGGATTCTCCTCACCAGCCGGAGCGGCGTCGAGGCGTTGTTCGAGCGGGCCGGCCGCACCGCGGTCTGGCCGCCCGCGCTCCGCTGGGCGGCGATCGGTCCGGGTACGGCCGCCGCACTGCGCGCGGGCGGGATCACCACGGTGTGGATCCCCTCGAGATTCCTCGGCGAGGCGGTCGCCAGGGAGATGCCGGTGTCGCGAGGCGATCGCGTGCTGCGCGTCCGGGCTGCGGAGGCCTCCGAGATCCCCAGCGAGGGACTGCGCGCCCGCGGGGCTGAGGTGACCGATGTCATCGCGTACCGCACACAGTTCCCCCTTATGGCTACGGGCTCACGACTGGCGCACGTCCTGGCCGAAGGCGTCGAAGGAGTCATCTTCACCAGCGCCTCAACGGTCCGAGGTTTTCTACACCTCGTCGATGCGGCCGGTCTCCGCGGATCGGTCGCGACGATCCGGCTGATCGCCATCGGCCCCGTCACCACGGCGGCGATCCGCGCTGAAGGCTTGGTCCCGTACGCCGTCGCGTCTGAGCACAGCGTGCAGGGCATCGTGGACGTGCTCGCCGGGCGAGACGATCTGGAGGGGAGCGATCACCGTGCTGCGTCTGTCCGCGAAACATGACCTGACCGTGCGTCTCCGGCGGTTGCGGCGGACCTCCTCGCTTCGAGGCGCGGTCCGGGAGACCCGCCTCGACCCGCGCGACTTCATCTATCCGATCTTCGTCCGTCCCGGACGGGGCATCCGCGAACCGATCGAATCGATGCCGGGCCAGGAGCGGCTCACCGTCGATCTCCTTCCCGCCGAGGCGGACGCCGTGCGGGGGCGCGGTCTGGGGGGGCTTCTGCTCTTCGGTCTGCCCGAGGCGAAAGACCCCCAGGGCAGTGGGGCTTACGCGGAGGACGGGATCGTACAGCGCGCGGTGCGGACACTGCGCGCGGCCCATCCGGATCTTCTCATCATGACCGATGTGTGCCTGTGCGAGTACACGTCGCACGGACACTGTGGGGTCGTCCGCGATACGGGAGTGGACAATGACGCCACCCTTCCGCTGCTTGCTCAGACCGCCGTCTCGCATGCCAGATCAGGAGCGGATGTGGTTGCGCCCAGCGCCATGATGGACGGGCAGGTCGGCGCCATCCGGACGGCTCTCGATGAAGCGGGCTGCGGGGAGGTGGCCGTGATGGCGTATTCGGCCAAGTACGCCTCCGCATTCTACGGCCCGTTCCGCGAGGCGGCGGGGTCGACCCCGCAGTTCGGGGACCGGTACAGCTACCAGATGGATCCGGGCAACGCTCGGGAGGCGGAGCGTGAGATTGCGCTGGACCTCTCGGAGGGAGCGGATCTTGTCATGGTCAAGCCCGCGCTCGCCTATCTCGACATCGTGCGCCGCGTCCGGGCGGTTGTCCCCGTCCCCCTGGCTGCCTACAACGTGAGCGGCGAGTACGCCATGGTGAAAGCCGCCGTGCGCGCGGGGTGGCTCGAAGAGGAGCGGGTGGTGTTGGAGATCCTCACGGCGATCAAACGCGCCGGAGCGGATCTCATCATCACCTACCATGCCAAGGAGGCGGCGGAGTGGCTGGCGCAGAGCTGACCGACACCACCCTCTTTCAGGTGCTCGCCCTCCGGCTCGATCCGGCGTGGCGCCGCCAGGCCGTTGCATCGCGCGAAGCAGAGGCGGCCGTCTTCGGCCGCGCGCTGACCGCGGCGGCAGCGACGGTTCGCACCTTGCCCTATTCGACCGTGGGTCTCCGCGCCGACACGGATGTCGTCCTGGTCCGCGTCGCGGAGGCGATCGAGGATCTGGAGACGTCCACGGCCGACCTGCTGCGGGCGGGAATGGGCTGCTGGATGAGCGTCGCGTACGTGTTCACCGGATTGATCCGTCCCTCACGCTACCTCCGCAAGCCGACGGCGCAGGAGCAGGCGCTCATCAGCGGGGAGCGGGGGACCTACCTCGTCGTCTACCCCTTCACGAAGACCACGGAGTGGTACCGGTTGAGCCGTGAGGCGCGGCAGGGAATGATGAACGAGCACATCCGCGTCGGGCACGACTTCCCGCAGGTCCGGCAGTTGCTCGCCTACTCGACCGGACTGGACGATCAGGAGTTCATCGTCGCCTACGAGACCGACGACCTTACCGTTTTCCAGGATCTCGTCACCGCGCTGCGCGAGACGGAGGCCAGGCGCTATACCCTGCGCGACGAGCCCATCCTCACGGGGATCCATCATCCGCCGGACGAGCTGATCCGGCTGTTAGTCTGAGGAGCATGCGATGCGACCTGCGATGATGCCGTCGGTGACCGCCGAGCCGGGATACGCGTTCCACCGCGCACCCCGGATGATCTACTGGGAGATGACCCGGGCCTGCGACCTGGCCTGCCGGCACTGCCGCGCTGAAGCGATTGCACACCGCGATCCGCTCGAACTGACGACCGATGAAGCGCGGACGATGCTCGAGGAGATCGTCGCCTTCGGGGAGCCGCATCCGCACGTCGTCTGCACCGGCGGCGATCCCCTGAAGCGCCCCGATGTGCTCGACGTCATCGCCTGCGGGACTGTGCTCGGTCTGGGGATGTCGCTCGCCCCGAGCGCCACCGCAAACCTCACGCCCGATATCATCGGCACGCTGCGCGCGGCGGGGATGCAGAGTATGTCGCTCTCCCTGGACGGATCGACCGCCGAACGGCACGATGCATTCCGTGGCGTCCCGGGATGCTACGAGGCCACCCTGCAGTCCGCCCGCTGGGTTCGCGAGCTGCAGATCCCGCTGCAGCTGAACACCCTCGTCACCGCCGACACCATCGACGACCTGCCCGCGCTCTTCGCGCTGGCGGGGGCGCTGGGCGTGATGCGCTGGAGTCTCTTCTTCCTCATCCCCGTCGGGCGAGGCCGCGCGCTGAGAGAGATCACGCCGCGTGAGGCCGAGACGGTGATGGAGTGGATGGCCGCGCGGACGCAGGACGCACCCTTCGCGATCGCGGCGACCGAGGCTCCTCACTTCCGCCGGGTTGCCCTCGCCCACGCGCAGTCCGCCGGCCGGACCAGCGCTGCGGTCCGGCAGTCGTCGATCGGCCGGGGGTTCGGCATCCGCGACGGGAACGGCGTGATGTTCATCTCGCACCACGGCGAAGTGACGCCGGCAGGATTCCTGCCGGTCGTAACCGGCAACGTGCGGACGGACTCCCTTGTGCACCTCTACCGCGCCCACGACGTGTTCGTCGCGCTCCGAGATCCCGCGCGCCTCACGGGCAAGTGCGGGGTCTGCGACTATCGCGCGGTGTGCGGCGGATCCCGTGCGCGCGCCTTCGCCCACAGCGGCGACTACCTGGGCAGCGATCCGCTCTGCGCCTATCAGCCGTGAGCGTTGCCGTCGGGTCGGGCCGGTTCCTGCGCGCCTGCCGGCGTCAGGGCGTGGACCGTACGCCGGTCTGGTTCATGCGCCAGGCCGGCCGCTCGCAGCCCGAGTACCGCGCCCTGCGGGAGCGATACACCCTGCTGGAGATCTGTGCGCATCCGGAGCTGGTGGCGGAGGTCACGCTCCGGCCCGTGGAGCAGCTTGGCGTCGACGCCGCGGTCCTTTTCGCCGACATCATGCTGCCGCTGGAGGGGATCGGCGTCGGGTTCGATCTGGAGGAGGGGCGAGGACCGCGCATCCACGCGCCCCTGCGCGAGGCGGCCGACCTGAGCGCGCTTCACACGTTCGCCCCCACGCCGACGATCACGGCCGTTCTCGATGGCATCCGGATCATCCGGCAGTCTTCGGCGGTTCCCCTCATCGGATTCGCCGGCGCGCCGTTCACGCTGGCCAGCTATCTGGTGGAAGGCGGTCCCTCGCGCGAGTTCCTCCAGACGAAGAGCCTCATGCACCGTCGGACCGACGTCTGGAGCGCCCTGCTGAGCCGCCTCACGGAGATGACCGTGGACTACCTCCGCCTGCAGATTCGGGCCGGGGTCCAGGCCGTTCAACTCTTTGACAGCTGGGTGGGATGCCTGAGCCCCGCCGACTACGCGGCGGGCGTTGCGCCGTTCACCGGCGCCGTCTGCGCTGCGGTCACGGCGATGGACGTTCCGCTGATCCACTTTGGCACCAACACCGCCGGATTGCTCCCGCTCATGGCTGCCGCTGGGGGCGATGTGATCGGTGTGGACTGGCGCACCGGACTGGACGACGCCTGGAGCCGGATCGGCCCGGAGCGCGGGATCCAGGGCAATCTCGATCCGGCCGTCCTGCTTGCGGAGCCGGCGGTGATCGCAGCGCATGCGGCGGACGTCCTGGCGCGCGCTCGAGGCCGCCCCGGCCACATCTTCAACCTCGGGCACGGCGTCCTCCCGGACACCCCCCAGGACCATCTCCGGCATCTCGTCGATGTCGTCCACGCCCACGAGGTCCACACGTGAGCGACGCGGTGCTGCTCATGGCCTACGGCACGCCCGCCTCGCTGGACGATGTTCCGGCGTACTTCGCCCACATCCGGGGCGGCCGTCCGGCCCGCGCTGAGGTCGTGGAAGAGCTCCGCCAGCGGTACCAGCGCATCGGCGGAACTTCGCCGCTGCGGGAGGTCACCGAGGCGCAGGCCGCCGGCGTCGCCCGTGTCCTTCGTGAGAGAGGTCGAGCGGTGCCCGTCGCGGTGGGGATGAAGCACGCCCCGCCGTTCATCGCCGATGTTGTGAGCGATCTGGCTCAGACCGGGGTCCGGAAGATCGGCACGTTCGCCCTCGCGCCGCACTACTCCAAGATCAGCATCGCGTCATACTTCTCCGCGGCTGCCGAGGCGGCGGGTGCACACGGACTCGCCCTGCGCGCACGAGAATCGTGGCACGATCATCCCGGACTCATCGCCGCCCTGGCCGCCCGGGTCACGGCGGCCCTGCGCCAGGCTGCGGACCCCGACGCCGCGGCGATCGTCTTCACGGCGCACAGCCTGCCTGAACGGATCCTTTCCTGGCACGATCCCTACCCCGATCAGCTCCTTCACACGAGCACGCTCGTTGCCTCGGCCGCGGGCGTATCCCGGTGGCGGTTCGCGTATCAGTCTGCCTCGCACACCGGGGAGCCCTGGCTGGGCCCGGATCTTCTCGATGCTCTTCGTGATCTCGCCGCCGGCGGCGCGCGGGAGGTCGTCGTCTCCCCGGTCGGGTTTGTCGCCGATCACCTCGAGGTGCTGTTCGACATCGACGTAGAGGCGCGAGAGGTCGCGGATTCACTGGGGCTGCGCCTGATCCGCGCGGCGTCGCTCAATGCAGCGCCGGACTTCCTCGCCGTGCTCGCCGCGCTGGCCGCAGAACTCCTCGACACGGAGCCAATGTCGTGAGGCGGGTCGTCGTCATCGGGGGCGGGATCACCGGGCTGGCGGCCGCCTATGCGCTCGACGCGGCCGTGCGACGAGGCGAGGTTGATGAGGCCGTCCTCCTCGAGGCCGGTCCGAGACTCGGCGGCAAGATCCTCACCGAGCGGATCGACGGGTTCCTCATCGAGGGTGGACCGGACTCGTTCATCACGCTGAAACCCCACGCCGTCCGCTTCGCCCGCGAGCTGGGCCTCACCGACCGTCTCGTCGGTACGCTCGAGCCCAGAGGCGTCTTCATCCGCCACGCCGGGCGGCTGTTCCCGCTCCCGGATGGGCTCACGGGGCTCATCCCTCAGCGGCTCGGTCCATTCGTGCGCAGCCCGTTGTTCAGCCTCACCGAGAAGGCGCGGTTTGCGCTCGAGCCGTTCATCGCGCCTTTGAGGAACGGCACCGACGAGTCGATCGGAGGGTTCGTACGGCGCCGTCTAGGGCAGGCCGCCGTGGATCGCCTGGCCGCTCCGCTGCTGGCCGGGATACACGCCGGCGATATCGACCGCCTGAGTCTCCTGGCGACATTCCCGCAGCTCGCGGAAGCCGAGCGCCGGTACGGAAGTCTGGTCCGCGCGGTCCTGGCCCGCCCCCGATCGGGGTCGCCAGGGAACGGCACGCAGCAAAGCGATCTGCCGACGTCGATGTTCATGACCCTGCGCGGTGGGCTTGAGGAACTCGTCCACGCCGCTGCCGCGTCGGTCCACACCGTCAGGCTGCGCACCATCACGCCCGTCGCCGCGATCACCCATGCCGGCGGGGCCTACCTCGTGCGCCTGGTGAACGGCGAGCAGTTGCAGGCCGGCGCTGTGATCGTCTCGGTGCCCGCTCC
>DATDEG010000259.1:0-2156 GCA_036523465.1 bacterium | reverse complement strand
AGTGAGCACGCCGCGGTGCTGCAGTGCCTGCTCGGCGAAGACCCCCGGGCCGTGGCGCGCATCCTGCTCACGGGCTCCGGCGGCCCGTTCCTGCGCCGGCCGATCGGCGACCTCCCCGGGGTCACGCGGGAGGAGGCGCTGGCCCACCCGACGTGGAGGATGGGTGCCAAGATCACGGTGGATTCCGCCACCCTGATGAATAAGGGGCTCGAAGTCATCGAGGCGCACTGGCTGTTCGGCCTCGTCCCCGAACAGATCGAAGTCGTCATTCATCCGCAGAGCATCGTCCACTCCCTGGTCGAGTTCGTCGACCGCAGCGTCAAGGCACAGCTTGCCCCGCCGGACATGCGGCTCGTTATCGCCTATGCGCTGCGCGGGCCGGCGCGGGCCGCGCTCCCGGTGAGCGGACTGCAGTGGAATCGCCTCGACCTCAGCTTTGAACGGCCGGATCCGGCGCGCTATCCGTGCCTGGCTCTTGCCTACGCGGCGCTGCGCGCGGGCGGAACGATGCCGGCGGTGATGAACGCCGCAAATGAGGTCGCCGTCGAGCGGTTCCTCGCCGGCGCAATCGCTTTCACCGAGATCGCCGGATGGGTCGAGCGGGCAATGGACGCGCACCGCCCATCCGCGCTACACTCGGTAGATGACATTCTGACCGCGGACGCCTGGGCTCGGGCCCAGGTCGCGGGGACGAGGTAAGAGAACCGTGTCGAACATCATCGCCGCGATCATCGCCTTCAGCGTGATGGTCGTCGTACACGAACTCGGGCACTTCCTCATCGCCAAACGCGTCGGGGTCACCGTCTACGCCTTTGCCGTCGGCTTCGGCCCGCGCCTCGCCAGCTTCACGCGTGGGGGGACGACGTACGCCATCAATGCGCTCCCGTTTGGAGGGTACGTGCGGATGGCCGGAGAGGATATGGATGACTCCGGCGGAGAGGGGAGTTTCCGCGCGAAGTCGGTCTGGCAGCGGATGGCCGTCGTCGTCGCCGGGCCCGCGATGAACATCGCCCTCGCCTTCGTGCTCTACGTGGCGATGGCCCTCGCCGTCGGCGTCTTCGTCGGTCCGACGAACCGGATCGGGGAGCTCATGGCGGGCTGGCCCGCCGAGCAGGCCGGGCTCCGGCCGGGCGATGCCATCGTGGCCATCGACGGCGTGCCGATGGAGTCGGGGGAGCAGGTCATCGACACGATCCACAAGCGTCCGAACGAGGTGCTCCGTCTCACTGTCGCCCGCGGCACCGAGCAGTTCGAGGTCAGCGTCCGCTCCCGGTTCGACCCGCGGCAGAAGATCGGGCTCATCGGGTTCCGCCCCGAAGCCATCCGAGAGCGCATGGGACCGCTGCGCGCCGTGGCCTGGAGCGCCGGCACGATCGCCGCGACCGTCAGCCTCATCTTCTCCACCCTCGTCGGATTGATCCGCAGCGGCGGCGCCGTGCTCGATCAGCTGGCCGGTCCCGTCGGTGCGGTGAAATTCCTCGGTGAGGCGGGCGCCGCGGGTGCGGAGATCTTCATCTATACAGCCGCCGGCCTGTCCATCATGATCGGCGTGTTCAATCTCCTGCCCCTTCCGGCGCTGGACGGGGGCCGCATCTTCTTCCTCGCCCTGGAGGCCATCCGCCGGCGGGCCCTGGACGCCAAACGTGAGGGCTACGTCCACCTCGTCGGGTTCGTGCTGCTCATCGCGCTGCTCCTCATCCTGACCGTCCGCGATCTCGGCCGCCTCTAGGCATGCTCACGCAGCCCGCCGTCCACCGTCAGCGTACGCGGGCCGTCCGGGTCGGCAAGGTCGTCATCGGCGGCGGCGCTCCGGTGTCCGTGCAATCCATGACCATCACGGACACGCGGGACATCGAAGGCACGCTGGTGCAGATCTACCAACTCGCCGCCGAAGGATGCGAGATCGTCCGGCTTGCCGTCCCCGACCGGGCCGCCGCGGAAGCGCTGGCCGGCATCAAGCCGCGCAGTCCCCTGCCGATCGTGGCGGATATCCATTTCGATCACCGCCTTGCCCTGCTTGCGCTGGAGGCGGGGGTGGACAAGCTGCGCATCAATCCGGGAAACATCGGGAGCCGCGAGCGGACGCGCATCGTCGCCCGGGCGGCGAAAGAGCGAGGGATCCCGATCCGCATCGGCGCCAACATCGGCTCCGTCAG
>DATDEG010000258.1:0-7748 GCA_036523465.1 bacterium | reverse complement strand
CCAGCACCATGGGATAGGCGCGCACGACCCGCGCGGCTTCGACCCGACGATACCCCGCGTTCTCGGAGAGGCGGAGCACCCGGGTGCAGTACGTGAACAACGAGGAGCACCCCTCGCCGAGATAGAGGCGCCGCTCATCCAGCACCGCGAGGTGCGCGACCAGAGCCGCCGTCGCCTCACGCTCCCTCCGGGCCAAGACTGACGCCTGCGCGAGAAGCTCCTGATCGGAAAGCCTGCTTGCTGCGGACAGCATCTGCGTGCTCATGGCCCATATATGACATGGCCCTACGGCGCCCACTCAGAACCTGCGCAGGGGGTTTCCTGGGGTTCCATCTTCCGCGAAGGGCCACCACTGCGAGGACGGCCTTGCGAAAGGTCCCATCCTTCTCAGAGCATGCGCTACGGAGGCGCACAGCAACAACGGAACTGCGATTCTGAAACCCGTCAATGACCTGCGTGGGCTAATCAGGGGATCCCGAGCCAACTCGCCGCGTCTATGAAAGCGCCGCGCCTGTCAACCTTCTCTGACCACCTCCTGTGTGGTTGGCCTAGTCCGGTTCATCGGAGTCGTCTGTGCGCCCTCTATGGGGCATGAGGTTGTCCGGGGAGCGCGTCGCAATCGCGGCGACGAGCTCAGTCGCTCAGCGGCGAGTACGCGACTTGCGCTCCCCTGGACGAGCCGGATTCACGATAGGTCTCTCCTTTGGTTAGCATCCAGTACGTCGCCTCCGCCAGGCGCCGGGCCACCGCCACGACGGCATTCTTGTGGCCCTTGCGCTTGGCCACCCGATCGTATACTCGGCTGAGCTCCCGCTGCGGATGTTTCCCGCGGGTCCGACACACGCCGTTGGCTGCCTCCACGAAGGCCCACTTCAGGTAGCGATTCACATCCGAGCGGACGGGGCCGTAGTAGCGATGGGCACCCGACTCGTGCACCCGCGGGGTCGTCCCCGCGTACGCGGCCAACTGCGCCGGGCGGCTGAAACGGCTGATGTCGCCAATCTCCGTGGCGATCACCACCGCCAGGATGAAGCCCACGCCCGGGAGGCTCATGAGCAGTTGGATCGTGTCGTCCACTTCAAAGAGCTCTCCCGTCCGCTGTTCGAGGTCCGCGATTGTCCGATCCAGATTTTCCACCTGCGCGAGCAGTTGGGCAGTCACGAACTCCGTGTGCGGCGGCAACTCTCTCCGTCGTGCCTGCAAGCCCTGGCGGCCTTGCTTCCCAAAGAGGTCAGCCACCTTGGGCAGGAGGATGCCATACTTGCTGAACGTGGCGTGGATGCGGTTCTTCAACCGGGTGCGCTGGGCCACCAACACCATCCGGGTGCGCGGGAGCTCGCGTATGTCGCGCAGAGCGCGGGGGGGAATCCAGACCGCCGGCAGCGTTCCCGCGCGTTGCAGTACCAAGCCCGCGGCGTCCAACCGGTCCGTCTTCTTCACCCGCCCCAGCATGAGCTTGGCCTTGTAGGCATGCACCAGTTGGAGGGTGCAACCGGCCGCCTCGATTTCATCGCCGACCCAGTACCAATTGCCAACGGCTTCCACCGCGACGGGGGCACCGGGCTCACTCCCAGCCAGAAACCGTTGGAAGGCTCCGGGCTCGTGGGCGATCCGTTTCTCCCGGACCACTGTGCCGTCTGGGCGCTCCACCCGGGCCCAGGTGTAGTGCTTGTGTATATCGAAGGCCGTGTACAGCATCGCGCTGCGTCTCCTCTCCTAGGATCGTGCCGGTCAGCAAGATCCTTCGAGATCTGGAGGCGCGGCGCGTTCATAACATCACGGCGAGTTGTGTTCGGCAGTCCTTATCGCCGGTAATCTCGGCTTCAATTTTGGCATGCGGCTAGATTTAGGGCCGTGCCGAGCTGGCGATACCTCTCGGGAATCCGCCGAGGTATCTGGACCCGAGGGGGACACTCGCGCCTCGTCCGGACCTAATTGCGCGAGGCGCGGGGGACGCATGCGCGGCGTCCCCTGAACCCTCTCCGCGTACAACCACTCAGACTTCCCCTCCGTAGACATGTAGGAGTTCACTCTACGGTACAGAAGTCACCCCTGGTTCTACCAGGGAGATAGCATCGGGGGGTGCGGAGGATGACCAGAACCGCTATGCGTCTGGTTGCGGTGGCGTTGCTCGTGCTGACCGTGCTGTGGGTCATGCCGGGCACCGCGGCCACCGCCCAGATGAAGAAGTACCGCGTCGGCATGGTCTACGACGTCGGCGGGCGCGGGGACCTCTCGTTCAACGATATGGCCTACGCGGGGCTCGCCCGGGCGGCCAAGGAGTTCGGGGCGAATCTCGAGACACGCGACCTCGAGCCCACCGCGGGCGGCGAGAACCGCGAGGAGCTCCTGCGCCTCCTCGCCGGGGAAAAGTTCGATCTCATCGTCGGGATCGGCTTCCTCTTCACGGACAGCATCACGCGCGTCGCCAAGGACTATCCCGAGCTGAAGTTCGGCATCGTGGACGGGTTCATCCCTGATCGGAAGAACGTCGCCGCACTGCTCTTTTCCGAGCATGAAGGCTCGTTCCTCGTCGGGGCCGCCGCGGCGCTGAAGTCGAAGACCGGGAAGATCGGGTTCGTCGGCGGGATGAAGATCCCCCTCATCGAGAAGTTCGAAGCCGGGTACATCGCCGGCGCGAAGTACGTGAAAAGGAGCATCACGGTCTACAGCGACTACGCCGGGACCACGGGCGAGGCGTTCCGCGACCCGGTGAAGGGGAAGGAGCTCTCCCTGGCGCAGTACGATCGCGGCGCGGACATCATCTACCACGCCAGCGGCGGGACGGGCATCGGTGTGTTCGAGGCGGCGGTCGTGAAGAAGCGGCTGGCCATCGGCGTCGACGCCGATCAGTCGCTCACCGTGAAGCAAGATCAGCGCGGCCAGATCCTCACCTCGATGATGAAGCGAGTGGACGTCGCCGTGTACGAGACGATCAAGGCAACGGTCAACGGGAAGTACAAGGGCGGCGTGCAGGTCTTCGGGTTGAAGCAGGGCGGGGTCGGCTACGCGGTCAACGACTACAATCGGAAAATGATCTCCGACATCGTCCCGCGGCTGGAGGCGCTGAAGAGGGACATCATCGCGGGGAAGATCAAAGTCCCCGATGACAAGAAGAAGCTCGACGCGTTCGTGAAGGGACTGAAATAGTAGGGCAGAGGCTGGCCGAGGGTGGGGGTCGCGCTGCCGACCCTCACCCTCGTTTGATTTCCGGGGGATCGATGGACGGCGAGCCCTTCATCCAGCTCCACGGCATCACGAAGCGCTTTCCCGGCGTCACCGCCAACGATCACGTGGACCTTACCGTGCGGGTCGGCGAGATCCACGCGATCGTCGGGGAGAACGGCGCGGGCAAGTCCACGCTCATGCGGGTGCTGTACGGACTCTACCAGCCGGACACCGGGTCGATCAGCGTCCGCGGCCGGACGGTGGTCATCGACGGTCCACGGGCGGCCCTAGAGCTCGGCATCGGCATGGTCCACCAGCACTTCATGCTCATCCCCGTCTTCACTGTCGCGGAGAACGTCATCCTGGGGAGCGAGCCCGTCGCCGGGCTCGGACGGCTCAAGCTCCGGGAGGCACGGGCGCGCGTCGCCAAGTTGTGCGCCCAATACGGATTCGCCCTGGATCCCGCGGCGAAGGTGGGGGCGCTCTCCGTCGGCGAGCAGCAGCGCGTGGAGATCATTAAGGTGCTCTTCCGCGGCGCGGAGCTGCTCATCCTCGACGAGCCCACGGCCGTGCTCGTCCCCCAAGAGGTCGAAGAGTTGTTCAGCAACCTCCGCCGCCTGCGCGAGCAGGGGAAAACGATCATCTTCATCAGCCACAAGCTCGACGAGGTCCTCGATATCTCCGACCGCATCACGGTGCTGCGCCGCGGCCGCGTTGTGGGAACCGTGGATGCGGCGGCGACGACCAAGCCGCAATTGGCGGAGATGATGGTGGGCCGCCCGGTGCTCCTCGAGCTCGAGCACCCGGAAGTGACGCCGGGAGCCGTGCGGTTGGAAGCGCGCGCGCTCACCGTTGGCGCGGGCGGGGGAGGCCGGCGCCAAGCCGTGCGCCACGTTCACCTCGCCGTCCGCTCCGGCGAGATCTACGGCATCGCCGGGGTAGAGGGCAACGGTCAGACGGAGCTGGTGGAAGCCCTCGTCGGATTGCGGCCCATCGTCATGGGACAGCTGCTCGTTGAGGGCCAGGACGTGACCCAGCAGAGCGCCCGGGCGATCCGGCTCATGGGGGTGGCGCATATCCCCGAGGACCGGCACCGCCGCGGTCTCGCGCTGCCGATGACCGTCTGGGAGAATATGATCCTCGGCCACCACTACCGTGATGACTTCGTGAACGGTCCGCTGGTGGATCGCCCCGCGGTCGATCGCTTTGTCGCCGAGCACGTGCGCGAGTACGACATCCGGGTCGCCGATACTGACGCGCCGGCGCTGGCGCTTTCGGGTGGGAACCAGCAGAAGGTCATCGTGGCCCGCGAGTTCAGCTTCGCTCCGCGGGTGCTGGTCGCCGCGCAACCGACCCGGGGGCTGGATATCGGCGCCACGGAGTTCGTGCAACGCCAGCTGCTTGCCGCGCGCTCGAACGGCATGGCCGTGCTCCTTGTCTCGGCCTGGCTGGAGGAAGTCCTGTCGCTCGCCGACCGCATCGGGGTGATGTACGGCGGCGAGCTCGTCGGGGAATTCCGGCGCGGTGAAGTGACCGCCGCGGAGCTCGGCCTCTACATGACCGGCACGAAACGGCGTGACGTGATCCCCGTGGTTCCTGTATGAAGGGACGACTGCTCATCCTGCAGATCGCCGCGCCCGTGCTGGCGATCGCCTTCGGCATGCTCATCTCCTCGATCATCATCCTGGCCATCGGCCGGAACCCGCTCGAGGTGTTCGGCATCATGGTGCGCTTCAGTCTCGGGCGCACCGACAGCCTGTTCAGCATCCTCTTCAAGTCGACCCCGCTCATCTTTGCCGGGCTGGCCGTGGCGATGTCGTTCCGCGTGAACCTCTTCAACATCGGCGTCGAGGGCCAGTACTATATCGGGGCATTCTGCGCGGCGTTCGTGGGCTTCAGCCTGCGGGGGCTGCCTCCGATCGTCCACCTGCCGCTCGCGCTCCTGGCCGCGATGGCGGGCGGAATGCTCTGGGCCCTGCTGCCGATCGCGCTCAAGATCCGGCGGGGGGCGCACGAAGTCATCACGACGATCATGATGAACTATATCGCCTCCGCGCTCATCCTCTACCTCATCGCCGACGTCTTCCGGGATCCCGCGCAGGCGGGCACCCCGCGCGTCCGTACGCCGGACGTCGCCCTGGCGGCGCGCGTCCCGTCGCTTGGCCCCTTCTTCGGGAACTTCGGCTTCGCGGGCTCCGACGTACAGAAACTCAACGCGCTGCTGCTCCTTGGCTTGACCTTGTGCATCATCCTAGCGTACGCGCTGGCCCGCACACGTTTCGGGTACGAGGTCCGCGCCGTGGCAGCGAATCCCACGGCGGCCGAGGCCGCCGGCATCGCAAATAGGCGCGTTGAGTTCGGAATGTTCATGCTCAGCGCGGCGATCGCGGGCCTCATCGGACTGAACGATATCCTCGGGTTCTTCGGATACCTCGACATCGACTTTCCAAAGGGCCTGGGCTTCCTCGGGATCTCCGTCGCCCTCCTGGCCAAGAACAATCCACTGGGGGTCATCCTTGCCGCGCTGCTCTTCGGGTTTCTCGACCGGGGCGCGCAGGGGGTGCAGTTCTTCGCGCGCGTTCCCAAAGAGACGATCGTGATCATGCAGGCGATCATCATCCTAGCCATCGTTGTCGCCTACGAGCTCCTCACCAGCTACATCCGCATCCAGCGCAAGCGTGAAGCGGAGGGCACGCCCGCCATGCCGGCCGCCGCGGCGGAGGCGGCGCCGTAGATGGAGACCCTCACGTCATTGCTGAGCATCGCCCTTATCGCCTCGGCCATCCGGGTGACGATGCCGATCCTCCTTACCGCGCTCGGCGCCGTCTACTCCGAGCGCAGCGGCGTCGTGAACATCGGGCTTGAAGGCATCATGATCATGGGGACCTTTTTTGGAGCGGTCGGCGACTACGTCTTCGCCGAGCGGTTTCCCGGGATCGTCGCTGCCTTTCCCGATGCCGCGCCGCTGGCCGGCGTGCTCGCCGCCGTGCTCGGCGGAGTGGCTTTCGGCCTCATCCATGCGCTCGTCACGGTGACCTTTCGTGTAAACCAGATCATCAGCGGCGTGGCCCTCAATCTCCTCGCCGCGGGCCTCGCGCGGTTCCTCAACATCCTCCTCTTCACGCAGGCCACACAGTCGCCGGGCGTGCACGGCTTCACGCCGATCGACATCCCGGTCCTCAAGGACGTGGCCGTCCTCGGCCCACTGGTGCGCGGCATCTCGCCGATGATCATCCTCGGCGTGCTCCTCGTCATCGCCAGCCAGTGGATCCTCCTCCGCACGCGGTTCGGACTGCGGCTGCGGGCGGTCGGAGAGTATCCGCTCGCCGCCGACACCCTGGGCGTGAGCGTGACCCGGATGCGGTACGCCGGGGTGCTGCTCAGCGGGGCGCTTGCCGGGATGGCGGGAAGTTACCTCGCCATCGAACAGGCTCACCTCTACTTCGAGGGAATGACACAGGGCCGCGGGTTTATCGCGCTGGCGGCGATGATCTTCGGGAATTGGTGGCCGGTCGGAGCGCTCGGGGCATCGGCGCTGTTCGGATACTTCGACGCCCTGAGCCTGCGGGTGGTGAAGCTGCCGGTTCCCTACCAATTCATCAGCGTCCTCCCGCACATCGTCACGATTCTCGTGCTGGCCGGGTTCGTCCGCCGCGCGCAGATGCCAGCCGCGGACGGCCTTCCCTACACGAAGGAAGAAGAATGAGCCGCGCCCGCGTCGTGGTCATCGGCGGCGCCAACATGGACATCATCGCCACCGCCGCTGGTCCGCTCATGCCGCGCGCGAGCAACCCCGGCCGGATCCGGATCACGGCCGGCGGGGCTGCGCGCAACATCGCAGAGAATCTCGCCCGCCTCGGCGTGGCGACCCGGCTCCTGGCCGCCGTGGACGCGCACCCCCTCGCCGACATCGCCGTCCAGCAGGCCGCCGCTGCCGGCGTCGACGTCTCCGGGGTCGTGCGCGTGCAGGGGCAGGGCAGCTACTACATGGCGATCGTCGCCGACGGCATCGTGGAGTGGGCGGTCTCCGACATGGGCGCGTGCGAAGCGCTCCCCCTGGGCCACCTCGACGCCGAGAGCGCGAACCTGCAGGGAGCGGAGATGGTGGTCGTCGACGCGAACCTCTCGCCCGCGGCGATCGATCGGGCGGCGGCATTCACCGGCGCCGGATTGTGCGTCGTGCCCGTTTCGGCGGCAAAGGCCGGGCGCATCCGCAGGATCCTTCGCCGTGCCTCTCTCATCGTGCTCAGCGCGGATGAGGCGGAGGTGCTCTCGGGGACACGGGTCGGCACACCCGAAGATGCATTGAAAGCGGCGGCCTCCCTGCGTCCGGGCCCGGGCGCGACGCTCGTCGTCACGATGAGCGGTCGCGGGCTGGGGTGGGTCCACGAAGCGCGCTTCTGGGTAGAAGCCCTCCACGGACGGGTGGTCGACCCTTCTGGTGCCGGTGACGCGGTGGCCGCCGTCGCGATCTACGCGCAATTGGCCGGACTCGATGCCCGCCGTGCGGCCGAGCTGGCCTCCGCGGCCGGCGCGATGACGATCTCAGTCGAAGGCGCCACCCATCCCGGCTTGTCCCT
>DATDEG010000257.1:0-1926 GCA_036523465.1 bacterium | reverse complement strand
GAGCGGGCCGTTGGCGCGCTCCTGCGCGGGCGCACGGCGATTATCATCGCCCACCGCCTGGGGACCGTCCACCGGGCCGACGAGATCATGATCATTGACGACGGCCGGATCATCGAGCATGGGGAGCGGGTGCGCCTCGCGGCCGACCCGGCCTCCCGCTTTGCCTCGCTCTTGCGGACGGGGCTTGAAGAGGTGCTGGCGTGAGCACGTGGCGCGTGCTGTGGCGGGCCCTCACCTACGACCCGCCCATCTTCATTCTCAACATGATCCTCTGGACGGCGTTCTGGGTCACGCCGCTTGCCGTGGGGCTTGTCACGCGCGCAATCTTCGATGCGATCACCCGGGGCACCACGGCCGGATTGGGCCTGTGGAGCCTGCTCGCCCTGCTCGTCGGCGTCGCCGCCGGACGCATCGCCATCAACATCTGGGGAGTGAGCGCCTGGGCGGTCTACTTTTTCAGCCGCGCCGCGCTCCTGCGCCGCAACCTGCTCGAGCGCATCCTCAACCGGCCCGGGGCGAAGGCCCTGCCGGATTCCCCCGGCGAGGCGATGAGCCGGTTCCGCGACGACGTCGAGGAGATCCTCAAGCTGGTCGAGCTCACCGTGGACGGCGTGGGGATCGTCCTTGCGGGGCTCGCCGGCGCGGTCGTGATGTTCCGGATCAACCCGTTCATCACGACGGTGGTACTCACCCCGCTGCTCGTCATCGTGGGAGTCATCGCCATGCTCCGCCAGCGGATCCTCCGCTACCGGCGCGACGCCCGTGAAGCCGCGGGCCGCGTGACCGACCTGATTGGTGAGATGTTCGGCGCGGTGCAGGCGGTGAAGGTGGCGACGGCTGAAGACGACGTCATCGCGCACTTCCGAGGGCTGAACGAGGTCCGCCGCCGGGCGTCGCTGCGGGACAGCCTGCTCACAGAGCTGCTGGGCGCCGTCTTCCACAGCTCGATCAACCTCGGGACCGGGCTTATCCTCCTCCTCGCCGGCCGGGCGATGCGCCTGGGGACGTTCACCGTCGGCGATCTTGCGCTCTTCGTCTTCTACCTGAGCATCGTCACCGAAGGGATGACCGCGATCGGCAACTGGTCGGCGCGGTTCAAGCAGGTAGGCGTGTCCGTACAGCGTCTCCTCGAACTGCTCCAGGGCGACGCGCCGGAGATGCTGGTGAGGCACGAGCCGGTCTACCTCACGGGTCCGCTGCCTGAGCCGGTGTATCCCGATCGCGCCGACGAGGATCCGCTGGAGACACTCGAGGTCCGTGATCTCACCTACCGTGATCCCGAGACGGGGCGCGGGATGGAAGGAGTGGACTTCACCCTGCGCCGCGGGTCGTTCACCGTCGTCACCGGACGGATCGGTTCGGGGAAGAGCACGCTTGTCCGGGCGCTCATCGGCCTGCTGCCGCCGGAGCGTGGCGAGATCCGGTGGAACGGCCGGCGCATCGCCCGGCCCGCGGAATTCTTCGTGCCGCCGCGCACCGCGTACATCCCGCAGGTGCCCAGGCTGTTCAGCGAGGCCCTGAAGGACAACGTGCTCTTCGGCGTGCCCTTCGAGCGCGCCGATCTGCCGGGCGCGGTCTGGTCGGCGGTGATGGAGCGCGACGTCGAGTTGCTGGAGAAGGGGTTGGAGACCATCGTCGGCCCGCGCGGGGTCAAGCTCTCGGGCGGGCAGATCCAGCGCACGGCCGCGGCGCGGATGTTCGTGCGCCGGCCGGAGCTGCTCGTCATCGACGATCTGAGCAGCGCGCTCGACGTCGAGACCGAGCGGGTCCTCTGGGAGCGGCTCTTTGCGCTCGAGGACGTCACCTGCCTCGTGGTCAGCCACCGCCGGATCGCCCTGCGGCGGGCGGACCACGTCATCGTCATGAAGGACGGCCGGGTCCAGGCGGAGGGGACGCTCAGCGATCTCCTCGCCCGGTCAGACGAGA
>DATDEG010000256.1:0-13087 GCA_036523465.1 bacterium | reverse complement strand
TCATCGTAGGGGCCGTGGCAGGGCTCTTGGCCGATTATTTCGTCAAGAGCGTGAGTCTTGGCCTCTTGACCGCGATCATCGTGGGCATCCTCGGGGCCATCATCGGCGGTTGGGTGTTTGGCCAACTAGGGATCAGAATCGGAGGCGGAATCGTTGGCACCATCTTCGTCGCGTTCATCGGCGCGGTGATCCTGCTCTTAATCGTAGGCGCCGTTCGTCGTCGCCGATAAGTCGTTCCGGTCTTCAATTTTCCCTCGTTGGGAGGGAACGCAACAGGGACGCGGGCCAAAACCCCCGTCCCTGTTGGTGTTTGATGGGGTCCCACACGGGAGAATCTTCGAACTTTACAGGGACCTAAGGGCCGCCTTCTGCCGGCAACAGTTCGACTCTCCCGCCACAGCATGACATTGCCAAGTGCCGATATCAGCCCCTAGGGCGTGACGCCAAGCAAGTGTACGCCATATATGAACTGAATGCCAACCGAAACTCCAGATGGCCTCGCGTTCGATCTCGAAGTGATCCGGTGCTTTGTCGGTGATCTCGGGGGGCTTGAACCGTTCCTCCCAAGAGCGGGCATAGACTATCGACACCCCCCACAGGTCATCGCGGGGAGCGGGGCCGCCATTTGGTATCAGGCTCACGGAAGGGTTTCAACGTTGGTCCCCCGCATCCGTCGGTGAGTCCCCTAAGTCGCAATGCGCTACGCGCGGGACCTATGGCCCTCAGGGATGCTCGGACAGTGCGTACTCCATGGCCGCTTCAGGCGTCATCACCCGTCCCTCCACCCAAGTGGTGGTGAAAAGTCGCTCGTCCATCCGCTGCCGTAGGGTAGAGACGCTCCTCTCGTAGGCGGGGCGGTCGGAAGGTGGCAGGGGTGTGCCGGTGGCTTCACGGAGGGCCTCGGCCGCTCCCAGGAGGCGTAGCGCACGTTCGGGCCTGCCCAGGGCGGCGGCCAGGGACGCCAGCCCTTCTAGAGATTCCGCCACACCTTGTCGCTGGCCCAATTGCCTCCGCAAGGTTAGCGCCTCGCGATGCAGGGCGCCTGCACGTTTGTCGTTGCCCTGGCAAGATGCTACCGTTCCCAGACTGTCCAGAGCGTCGGCAAGAGAAGACTTGTTCCTCGCTTCCCGGGACATCTCGACGCTCTCTTCGAGGAGCGCCGCCGCGCGAACGTAGTCGCCTTCATGCCGCGCCGCAATTCCAAGGCCGCGGAGGGCATCCGCGACGCCCCATCTTTCGCCCGCCGGACCCGGCGCAGGCGGTCCGACTTCCCGGTACAGGGCCAGGCTCTCCTCATAAAAGCTTTTCGCTCGCTGATAGTCGCCCTGATCCTGAGCCAAAAGCCCCAGGCGGAGGAGCGGAAGGGGAATCATAGCCTTGCTCCCCATCTCCTGCCGCACCTGCAGGCTTTCCTCGAGCAGCGTTGCCGCTCGCTCATAGTCCCCTCGATACCGGGCTATAGCACCAAGGCTGCCAAGCGCACTTGACATGCCCCATTTGTCGCCCAAATCTCGGAAGAGGGAGAGTGCCTCTTCATGGAGGGCTACGGCTTCTTCGTAGCGGGCCTGCTGAAACGGCACACCTCCCAGGCCGTGCAACGACCATGCGATCCCTCGTTCGTCCTTCAAAGCCCGAGCCAGCCTCAGGCTTTCCTCGAATGGGGCCATCGCCGCTTCGAATTCGTCGTAGGTCATGGCGTGAAATCCCAAGAACCGCAAGACCGCGGAGATGCCCAGCTTGTCCCCCAGTTCCCGGAAGAGCGCCAGACTTTCCTCGCCCAGCGCTTTGGCTCGCTCGTAGTCATACCAGGCAACCGCTGCGAGCAGCCGGAGCGAGTCCGCGACGGCACGCTTGTCCCCGAGTTCCCGGGCCAGGGCCAGACTCTCCTCGCCCAGCGCCGCCGCCCGCCCACTCTTCTGCTGAAACCATGCCAGGACGCCGGCTCCAAACAACAACCTGGCCCGAGTGGCCCGTGGGGCATGGCCCGCTTGGGAGAGCGCTGCCTCCAGCCATCCGCGTCCCTCGCTCCCGTACCCGCGCACGTTCCAGAACCGCCACAGCGCGGCGGCCAATCGCAGCAGCGCCTCCGCCCCACCGTCCCCTGTCTTGCTCCATTCGAGCGCCACCCGCAGGTTGCTATGTTCTACCTCCAGACGCTCCATCCACACGCTCTGCTCCGGCCCGATGAGCATCGGCTCCGCCCGCTCGGCCAGTTCCCTGTAGGAGTCTCGATGCCGGTCGCGGATACGAGTGGCCTCCCCTGAGTCGAGCAGCTTCTCCCGGGCGTATTGCCTGACGGTTTCCAGGAGGCGATAGCGGGTCTCGCCATCCAGCGCCTCCATGATGACCAGCGATTTGTCTACCAGGCCCGTCAGCCGGTCGAGTACATCGGCAGAGTCCATGCTTTCGTCCCCGCAGACCCCTTCGGCGGCTTCCAGCGTCCAGCCGCCGGCAAAGACCGCCAGGCGCCGCAAGAGGATCTGCTCATGCTCCGACAGCAGATCGTGACTCCAATCTATCGTCGCCCGCAGCGTCTGATGGCGGGGCAAGGCCGTCCGGCTGCCTCGAGTGAGCAACTGGAACCGGTCGCGTAGCCGCTCGGCAATCTGCTCTACGGACAGGGCCTTGACTCGCGCAGCGGCCAACTCGATGGCGAGAGGCATTCCGTCGAGATGCACGCAGATTGATACCACCGCCTGGAGACTTTGGGGGGTAACCGTGAAGCCGTCATGCGCGGCCGCGGCCCTGTCAATGAACAGACGTACGGCCTCGTACTGGGTGATGCGTTCCAGCGGAAGCTGAGCCGAGGGGAGTGACAGGGATGGGACACGGTAGGCCGTCTCGCCTGCAATCCTCATTGCCTCACGGCTCGTCGCCAGGATCCGCAGGTTCGGGCAGGCATGCAGCAGTCCTTCTGCCAGGTGCGCGCAGGCGGAGACGAGGTGTTCGCAGTTATCGAGCACTAGGAGCAGCGTCTTCGGCCGAAGGGAGCCCGCCAGAGTGTCCAGCAGAGTGCGCCCTGCCACCTCGCGTACTCCCAACGTCGAAGCGACAGTCTGGACGACCAGCGCCGGATCGGCCAGTGGAGCGAGATCGACCAGCCAGACCCCGTTCTTGAATTCTTCAACCAGGTCGGCAGCGACCTGGTTGGCCAGGCGGGTCTTCCCCGCACCCCCAGCACCATGCAGCGTAAGCAGGCGCGTCGCGCTCAGCAGTCGCTTGACCTCCTCGATCTCGCGCTCCCGGCCGATAAAGCTTGTCAACTGGATGGGCAGGTTGTTGGAAATGACGTCCAGGGTCCGCAGCGGCGGGAAGTCGATTGGCAGAGCGGAGGTGACGACCTGGAAGATGTGCTCCGGACGGGAGAGATCTTTGAGGCGGTACTCCCCCAGGTCCCGTAAGGTTACTCCCTCCGGCAGGTTCCCCTCGATCAACGTCTGAGCGGCTTCGGAGAGGAGAATCTGCCCACCGTACCCGGCCGCCATGATGCGGGCGGCGCGATGGACGTCCAGACCGACGTACCCTCCGAAGGCGGGGGTAGCCTCACCCGTGTGAATGCCCATGCGCACGCGTATGGGCGCGCCTTCTGGCCAGCGATGGCCGGCGATCGCCCGCTGGCCGGCCACCGCGGCCTTCAGCGCGTCAGTTACCTTAGCGAAGGCGAGGAAGAAACCGTCGCCCGAGGTGTCGACCTCGTAGCCGCCGGCCTCCTGAAACCCCACGCGGAGCAGTCGACGGTGTTCACCTAGCAGGTCCACATAGCGGTCTGCCAGGTGGTGGAGCAATTGGGTAGATCCCTCGATGTCGGTGAAGAGGAATGTGATCTTGCCGGTCGGCGCGTGGGACATTGTGCTTCAGGTTGTTTCGCCGCAAGGTTCGACGACCCCGTATGACCCCCTCCGGCCACCTTCACAGAACCGATGCGGGTGGGCTGAGGCGCTCTGATAAAGTGAAATCGCGAGAAGGGATAATGGGACACTGGGTGACCGACGGGACTCGAACCCGCGACCTCCTGGGCCACAGACCTACTCAGTGCATCTTCACCGATCACACGAAAACCCAGCAAACGCGCTGAAACCCGCCCCAGTCCTGCGTTCCCGCGTTCGCTACTTCATGTTGATTTGGACTGATTCGCGGTCGTTCGAGGTCAACTTGCCCTGATTTGGGCACCAGGAAGGCACCAACTTTCGAGATGCCAAACCGCATGCGGATCTGGTCTGCTGCCTGACGCCACGAGGGGCATAAGCCGCGCCGGTTGGCCTCAGGAGGTAGTCTGCGCCAGTGCCCCAGAGAGCAATTACCGAAAGACACCGCCATCCCGATGATTGACAAGGCGGTGAGCACCAGTCTATGATTCCCGATTGACAGACCAGCGTGGATGCGCTGACGGCACCGACCCGGACAGGTCGGTGATCGTCGAGGGTCACCCCGGACGGGGTGATCGGCCCGGCACGGGCACAGTACTCGGCGACGACCGTCGGCGCTTTCGTTTGCCCCGCAGACGGTCCTCCGAGGAACCTGGAGGAGACCGTGGCGGGTCCTGTCCACGAAGGCACGTCGTTCGAAGTTCCTCCTGATCGCCTCCCCGCCTCGCCCTTCGGTCTCCGTGTGCGCATCGCGGCTCGTAAAGGATGGTCGCAGTCCGACATCGCCCGCAAGGCCGGCGTAAGCAGGCAGACCGTCCCCGACGCCGAGGTCACGGGCCGCTGGGTTGACCTAAGCCGTGTGGCGGAACTGATCTACCTCACCGGGGGACACATCGTGCTCAACCACCGCACAGGCGAGCCCTTCATGTTCGGGCCGGAAGTCCACAAGGCCAACACGCAGCGTGTGCTGGCCGCGCTGGTGGAAAACCTGCGAAAGGCGGTGACCAAGCCGTGAGCACCGACGCCGACAGAATCGCCCGACTGGAGCAGGAGGTCCGCGACCTCCGCAAGCGGCTGGCCGGGGCCGATCCCCTGCCGATGCCGGTAAAGATTCATCCGGACGAACTCGCCGTGCTGGACGACCGCACGAAGATGCGCATCCACCCTCTGCTGGTCGCTGGGCAGTTGGAGGTCGCGGCGGACGCGCCGCCCGACGGCTTCAGGCAGTGGCAGTCATCGACGCGCCACAAGATCACGGTCGAAGACTTGAGGCGAATGAGCCAGCGCGAGTACGAGGCACTTCAGGATCAGATCCTGTCCGGCGAGATCATCGTCGAGCGATGAAGAATCGGGGAGGCCTGCTGCTGCGCCCCGCCGTGCAACCACCTTCCCGTACGGCCTTGGATGCGCGCCGGGCCTCCCTGAAGTAACCGTGACCCGTTGGCGCTCGCGTTGCGTCGGCAGTGTAGAGGCTGATCCGACGCCTACGGAGACCGCGGCGGGCCGAGGCCGGGCGGCGGCGAGAGGAGTTTCGGCATCTGCTCCATCGTCGGTCGGCGGGTCGTCGCCGATGGGGTCGGAGCAGCCCCCCCGCTCGGTTCCTTGACAGGTTGGTATCTGGACACCAAGGTATCACCCACCTCATCCTTCTCCGAGGGAGGTGGGACTGATGAAGGCCTTCACCGTGAGGATGGAGGACGACACGCACAGGCGGCTGCGGATCTTGGCCGCGAGGACGGGTGAGCCGGTTCAGCGGATGATCGCGCGCCTGCTGGAAGCGGAACTTCGTCGCAGCAGGCGGCGGACCGGAAAGCGGGGTGGCCGCTGATGGGGTCAATTCGCCGAAGATACACCAACACGTGGTACATCGACTACGTCGGTGCGGACGGTCGCAGGATGCGCGAAGTCATCGGCCGCGGCGAAGACAACCGCCGCCTTGCGAAGAAGATCCTCGCGCAACGCGAGGCCGAGGCACAGTTGGGTATCCACCGCATCTCCACAGGGCAGACCCCGCGCTTCGCGGACTTCGCTCGCGATTGGCTGCGTCGAAAGCGGGGCGACGGGCTGGCCCCGAAGACGCTCGAGAGTTACGAGGACTTCATCGAGCACCACTTCGTGCCGTGGTTCGGGGAGATGCGGCTGGGCGCGATCACCGTCAAGGACGTCCAGGACTACAAGGCACACAAGATCGAAGCGCCGCGCGCTCCGAAGCGGCGGTCGCCGAAACACAAGCACAGCGAGAAGAAAACGCCTCCGCCCCTCTCCCCGCGCACGGTCGGTCACCACATCACCTGCCTGAAGGCGATCCTGGCCGACGCCGTGGAGCACGGACACATGACCGCCAACCCCGCGGCGAAGGTGAAACTCCCCCAGCGCGCCGACCGCGAGAACAGCCTGCACTACCTGCTGCCCGACGAGATCGCGCGCCTGCCGGAGGTCGCAGAAGATCCGTGGCGGATGCTCTACACGCTGGCCGTGCACACCGGGATGCGGCGGGGCGAACTCCTCGGCCTTCGCTGGAGTGACCTAGATATGCGAAAGGGACGGCTGCTCGTGCGGCGCAGCCTGTCCCGCGTTCCCAACGGGCGGGGCGGCTACGATGTAAAGGACAGCCCGCTCAAGACCCGCCACTCGCTCCGCAGCCTGGACCTGTCGCCCAGCCTCGTCGACGCCCTGCTGACCTTCCCCGCGGGGGACGATCCCGCGCACGACTACGTCCTGCGGTCCCAGGCTGGCGGGCCGATAGATCCTGACAACGTGGACCGGGCCTGGAAGCGTCACCTGACCGCTGCCGGGCTGGCCGACAGACCGTTCCACTCGACCCGGCACACGCACGCCACCCTGCTCATCGCCGCAGGCGTCCATCCCAAGGCAATCCAGGCCCGGCTCGGGCACGCGTCGACTTACGACGACGCTGAACACATACGGCCACCTAATGCCGTCGGCTTACGAAGGCGTGGGGGAACGCCTAGACCTCATCCTGCGCCCGAAGGAAGAGCAGAAGGAGAAGAGCCAGGTTCATCAACAGGACGGTTGCCTGAAGAGAATCAAGGGAGTGTCCCACGTCGTCCGTGTGGGGAAAATGCTTGGAAGCACAGGGAGGTTCTCCATGCAGACCCGCTCGTTCCCCTCCACCCCGGATGGCCGCTCCCCTGCCGGGGCCGAGATCCGGCACCTGATCGAAGGCGAGACCGGCGGCATGATCCACTCCACCGTCCCGCCAGGTCAGGTGAATCGGGCGACTGTCCACGCCACCGTGAGCGAGTTCTGGCATGTTCTCTCGGGCGAGGGGCAGATATGGCGACGAGACGCCACTGGTGAGGAGATGACCGTTCTGGGGAGAGGCGTTTCCATCGACATTCCCGTTGGGACGGCATTCCAGTATCGCTGCACCAGTGTCGACCCACTCGAGTTCCTCTGCATCACAATGCCGCGCTGGCCCGGCGACAAGGAAGCGACGGTCATCGAGGGGCCGTGGAAACCGACTGCTCCCGAAGGTTGACGACAGCGTCACCACGTTTGGATCGTCCCTCTCGAGCAGTGAAACGACACGTGCGCTATGCGAGTGGCCCGGCACCAAGCATGGACAGGCGGCCGCCCTCCCCGCGCAGGAAGGTCGAGCGTCGCCCTGCTTCCAAATTGACCCACTACCCCCACGTCCACGTCTGGATTGGAGACAGGGCGCGAAGTTGTTCCGGATCATTCGGCGCACGGAAACCAGGCGCGGATACTACCGCATAAGCCCCTGTAGGAACCAGGTACACGGTGAGACGTGCCCGGACTCCTCCAGGACCGTTGGGATTCACAACCACCTCGCCTCCGTCGCGCTGCTGCCTCTGCCATGCCTCCCAGATGTGCAGAAAGTCGACCTTGTGCGTGACCTCCAGGAAAGCGTCGCCCTCTCGGGCGTGCAAGTGCAGCATCGCATAGGGCCGAAGCCAGCCGGCATCGCGGATGCGGCCGTGTTCATCAACCCTGGCCTGGGGAATCATGGTCGTCATCAGCCAGTCAATGCCCTTCGCCTGTTCCCACGTGACGTCCCGGCCGATGATACCCAGGGTCGCCCTATTCTCTGCCATGATTCACCTTACCAGCACTATGGCGCAGCGACAGCGGGGGGTGGCGTCAGACGACCCTTCGCAGAGAGGATCCTCTCAACGGCCGCCCTCCGGTCGTAGAAGGCTTCGAGAACCCGCTGCACGTATCGGTGGGAGTCGACGACTTCTTCAGGCGTCACTTCGCGCCACTTGTCATGAAGGACGTCGTTCCCGAGGACGCGGACGTCCTCATGGACCGCCTCCTGGAGGGAGGCCGTGATCGCCCCCTCGCCAGCAGCCTCGTCGATCTTCGCTTCGAGCGTGCCCCTCGTGTACCCGTTAGCCTTCAGGGTCTTTTCGAGCGTGGACCTGAACAACGCTGATGCCGCGCGCGTTGCGCCGATCGCCGCACAGTCCTCCGCCTCCCTGTATTCGCGAGCAATCCCATCGGGGACGTCCTTAGAGATGTCATGACGGTCAACCGTGATCGGATAGAATTCCTCCAGTACGCCGACTTGGGAAGGATTGAAGTGGATCTTCGCCATCCCTCCGCGATGGCAATTCGCGCAGCGCAGCAACCTGTATGCAACCCGAACGTACATGAGGCCGCCATAGCGGTGCTCCTCTGTCAGGACGATACTCCCGATCTCCTTGCCGTCTGCTGTAGGCTCACTGTAGGCTCAAAGGATGATGTCCCCCCGCAATTAGGGCACCGGGCTATTACCGCAGGGTGTCGATATATGGGCGGCACGTCCTTGCTTCACCTCCCCGTGGTTTGCTCCGCCGAAGGCACCGGCAAGGCACCAAACTGCGCCGCGGAGCCGGGCGACCAACCCGACCCCGCGAAACCCCTTGATAGAACTGCGATTTCTGGGGTGACCGACGGGACTCGAACCCGCGACCTCCTGGGCCACAGCCAGGCGCTCTAACCGGGCTGAGCTACGGCCACCACGCCGGACCCAATTCTAGCATGGGCGCCCGGCGCGGTTCCAGGTCAGCGGAACGAACGGTTATCCTACGGTGACTTCGACCGCAAGTCCGCTCCCGCACACGACGCAGAACTGCGCGTCAACACGGTTGAACACGTGGCAGCGAGCGCACTGGCGGCCGGTGGTGACCTGCGCTCCGCACTGCGCGCAGAAGTGGTCGCGCGCGCCGAGGGCCGTACCGCAGTGGGAGCAGGCCAGCGGTTCCTCGGGTAAGGCCGATCCGCAGGCGCCGCAGAAGCCGCTGTCGCTGCGGTTCTTCGTCCCGCACACCCGGCAGATCCGCGCCCGCAGGAGCTTCTGGCCGCAGCTGCCGCAATAGAGATCTTCCTCACGGTTCATCCGGCCGCAGACCCGGCAGAGCATCAGACCGCCTCCAGGAAAGGTTGCGCTACGTCTCATTCCGTACCACGATGAGAACCATGCTTAGACTGACCGCGGCACGGACGCGCCTACGGCAGGGTAATGGTCAGGGGGGCGTTGAGGCGGTCCGCGCGCGATGTCATATAGTGGGCCGGGGCGACCATCTCCAGCTGGTAGATCCGTCCGCTCCGTCCGATCCTCGCGGCGAAGTGCGCCTGTCCCGATGGCAGTACCCAGAGCACGATGCGACAGATCTCCGCTCCGCAACGGTCCATCGCTCCGAACCGGGCTGCGGTGGCGCCGGCGAGGAATGGCACGTACAGCCCTTCGAGCGTGATGGGTTGGGGAAGGCGGTCGCGCGTCCATGCCCCACCCCGCTCGCGGCTGGTGCGGATGGCCCCGATGATGACGGCCTCAGATCCGGACGTCGTGCTGTAGCGCAGCCGGTTGGGTTGCGCGGCCTCGAACTGGGTCACGACGACGTGCCCGTTGCCGTCTGTGATCTGCTCGACCTCCCGCCATGTCCGTACTCGTTTCATCCCCGACTCGGCTTGGTTGAGGTAGCGCAGGGCGAGAGGGTCAGCCACCACCCTGGGGGTTCCCACGATCAAGGGAAAGATGGCCTGCGCACCCTCCGCCGAGACGGCGATCTCCCACCATCCGTCGACGAGCTCGACCGTCCCATCAGGTCCGACAGCGACCTCGTCAAGCGTGTCGAGCCGGCGGAAGCGGACGGACGCGCGGATACCGCTTACGGTAACCTCATTGAGCCCGGAGGCGGCCGGCGTCACGCGGACGACAAGAGGCCGCCCATTGAGATCAGCCGCGTAGGCAGGGCCCTTGGCATCGGGACGCGGCGGGGTGGCGGCCGTGGGAGGCATGATCCCAAGCGCCCCAACGACCAGCAGAACAATCACACCGGCGCCGATCTCCACGCCCGCGGTGGTGTGGAACCGCGCCAGTGACTCCGGATCCCGCGCGACGATACGCGGCCGGAGGACGAACCGGTTGACGGCGCCGAGGACCGCCATCAGAGAAACGAGCGACAGTTTGACGAGGAGGCTTCGGCCGTACAGAGAACCGACAAGACCCTGCAGTGAGGCCACGAACTTCCACGCGGCCGCGGTGCCCGTGACGACGAGGACGAGCAGAGACATTCCGGCCAGACCCGAGAAGCGCGGTACGAGCAGCCGCCCCACCGCCGGGCGGTCCTCTGCGGGAGCGAGGCGGAGCGAGAGGATGAGCGCCGGAAGCCCGCCGACCCAGGCTGCGGCCGCCAGCAGGTGCAGCCAATCGGAGACGGCGAGGATCACGCCGCTGCCTCCGGCGTGAGAGGTGAGGGTGAATCCGGCCAGCAAGGCGGCGACCGCGACGACCTGGGCGCCCCACCACGCCGGCACATGGATGTCGAGCACCGCCGGAATGATCCGTGCGGCCAGGATGCTCGCCAGCCCATAGACGGATCCGACGAGAACGATCAGCGCCACGTGGCTGCTGCCGAGCGCACTCGGCCCGCCGAGGAGGATGACGACACCGGTGAACACGACCAGCCAGATCAGTCCGGCGGCCCGAAGGATCCGCCCGGACGAACCGTCAGGAAGGAGCAGCAGCACCGCAGCATAGGCTCGGAGCATCGCGCTCCATCCCAGCTTGGTCTGGAGGAGAAGGGACGAAATGACGTCACGTCTGAGGACGGCGCCGACACCGGCGCCGATCACCTCCCCGCCCTGTGCCATGAACTCGAACGCCAGGGTCGCGAGGACAACGATCCCTGAAATCACCCGCAGCCGCCGCAGATGCTCCGCGTTCTGCGCGAATCCCCCGGTGTGGAGCGGCGTCTCTCCGCCTAGCAGAGTCCGGCGCACGATGAACGCGTCAAACAGCACGGTTCCCGCGAGGAGGAACGATGCCAGGTAACTGAGCCACCGGGCGAAGATGAGGACCGTCGGGGGAAAGGCTGAAACCGAGGGGCGCGCCGCCGGCAGCGCCGTCTCCGCCCCGACCGCAAAGATGAAGGACCCCGAAGCGGTGTGCCCGTCGACGGCCGACAGCACCCGCCACCGGACCGTGTAGACGCCGGCTTCTCCACCGCCGACCGCAAGCCGGAGCAACCGTCCGTCCCCGCTCACCACTCCGCCCTGTGCGATGGTGCGGCCCTGGGGTCCCACCACCTGCACCTGGCTGAAGCGCGGATCCGCGCCTTCACTGAACTCCAGGACGATCTCCCGCGGCATGCCCGGCAGAACGGCGTTGGCTTTCGGGGAAGACCGCTCGAGGATTCCGTGGGCGCTGATCGCTGAGGCACCGCCCAGGAGGAAGGCGAGCAGAGCCCATGCGGAAATGACCAACCTGCCTCTCACAGGGAACACCGGACCTGCATTCGACGCTAGGCCGGGCACTACCCGTAGGAGGGACGACACGCGGCGGCGAACCGACCGCCCTAACGGCGATGCCGACGTTCACGTCACCGGAATTCCTGTGGGGCCTCCTGATTCTGCCGCTGCTCACCGTGGCATACGTCGCGGGCGTGCGGCGCTCGTCGCGCTACCGGATCTCCTACTCGACCGGCAGCCTGCTCGCCGCGGCCGCGGCCCAGACCGGACGGAGGCAGCATCTCTCCGCAGCGCTGCTCCTTGTCGCATTCGCCGCGACTCTCCTGGCCCTGGCCCGACCCGAGGCGCTCATCCGCGTCCCCGCCGATCGCGCCGCCATCGTGCTGTCGATCGACGTCAGCGGCAGTATGCGCTCGACAGACGTCTCGCCGACGCGCATCGATGCGGCTAAAGCAGCGGCGAAGACGTTCATCGATGCAGTACCGGATCGCGTCCGGATCGGCCTCGTCGCATTCGCGGGCTTTGCCTCCGTCCTGTCCGAGCCGACGACGGACCACGCCCGGTTGATCGGCCTCATCGACGGATTGGGGCTGGCGCGACGCACGGCGATCGGCGAAGGGTTGCTGGAAGCCGTCGCCGCGCTTCCCGACCGGGTCAAGCCGGGCCCTGACGGTTCGCTTCCGCCTATCCCTCTCAACCCAACGCCGGGATTCGTAGTGCTCCTCTCCGACGGGCGCACCAATGCCGGAATCGATCCGCTTCGGGCAGCGGAGATCGCCCGCGATCAGAAAGTGCGGGTGTATACGATCGGCCTCGGTGCGCGCGTCACGCCCGACAATAGCTGGACGATCGGCGGACCGATGGACGAGGAAACGCTGCAGACGATCGCGTCGATGACCGGGGGAGAATACTACCACTCGTCATCGGCAGAGTCGCTCCATGGTGTGTACCGCACCCTCGGGCGGCGCATCGGCTGGGAGCGGCGTCCCACGGAAGTCTCCGCAGTCGCCGCGGGGGTGGCACTCCTGGCCCTCCTCGCCGGAGCTGCCCTCTCCTGGCTGCGGTTCTCCCCACTGCGCGCCTAGTCGCTCGCGAAGGGGGGTGGCGGGGGGACGCTGCGCGTGCGTCCCCCCGCACTTCCGGGAGCGTGTGGGTAGTTCGTGAGGCGTTTCTCAGTGTTTCTTCAGTACAGCGCGGGCGAACAGCTCGAGACCGTCCAGGTCGTCGAGGTCGAGCCACTGCAGCATAACCTCATGCAGCCCGGCGGCAGCGAGGGCCGCAAGCTGTTCAGTAATCTCTTCGGGGGTGCCCACGATGGCGCCCCGCGCCCGCAGTTCTTCCCGCGTGCGCCCGCGCGCTTTGAGCCGCTCCTCGACATCCGCCGGCCTGCGGCCGAAGACGATCCCCGTCATCATCGAACGCCGGACGTCTGCCGGGTTGCGGGCCCGCCTGCCCAGGAACCCATCGAGGCGCAGATTCAGTTCCATCCACCGCCCAACAGG
>DATDEG010000255.1:0-3410 GCA_036523465.1 bacterium | reverse complement strand
AACAGGGGCGGGCTGGTGTGAAACGCCTCGAGCAGGATCTCGTCTTTGCTCCAGAACCCGGCGAACGGCGGGACCCCGGCCAGCGCCAGGCTGCCGATGAGCATCGTCCAGTAGGTGCGCGGCATCACCCGGCTCAGCCCGCCCATCTCCGGCATCTCGTTCGTGTGCATCGCGTGGATGACCGACCCCGCGGCGAGGAAGAGCAGCGCCTTGAAGAAGGCATGGGTCATGAGGTGGAAGACGCCGGCCGTGTAGCCCAGCACCCCCAGGCCCATCATCATGTACCCGAGCTGGCTGATCGTGGAGTAGGCCATGACGCGCTTGATGTCGGTCTGCACGACGCCGATCGTCGCCGCCATCAGCGCTGTGAGCCCGCCGACGTAGGCGACGACGGTGAGCGCGGTGTGGTCCGGGCTGGCAAAAAACAGCAGGTAGCTCCGGGCGACCAGATAGACGCCGGCGGCGACCATCGTCGCGGCGTGGATGAGGGCGGAGACCGGGGTCGGCCCCTCCATCGCGTCCGGGAGCCAGACGTGCAGCGGGATCTGCGCCGATTTCCCCACCGCGCCGCCGAACAGCAGCAGCGCGGCCAGGGTGAGCGTTCCCCCGGCGAGTGTTCCGCCTTCCACCGCGGCGAACACCGCGCGGAAGCCGAGCGATCCGACGGTGAAGAAGATGAGCAAAATGCCGATGAACATGAAGAGATCGCCCACCCGCGTCGTGATGAACGCCTTCATCGAGGCGCGGGCGGCGGAAGGACGCTCGAACCAGAAGCCGATAAGCAGGTAGCTGCACAGCCCGACGCCCTCCCATCCGATGTAGAGGAGGAGGAGGTTGTTCGCCAGCACGAGGGTAAGCATCGAAGCCGCGAACAGCGACATGTACGCGAAGAACCGCGGATATCGCGGATCGCCGTGCATGTACCCGATCGAGTAGATGAAGATGAGCGAGCCCACGACCGTCACGACGTTGAGCATCACCGCCGTGAGCGGGTCGATCTGATAGCCGATCTCGATCGTCCGGCCCCCCATCACGGCCCAGACAAGGTTCGCCTCGTACGTTCGGCCGAGCAACGACTGGACGAGGAGGGCCAGCGACCAGACCGCGTCGACGAGCATCGCCCCGATGGCGACGTAGGCGCCCTCTCCCGGGAGCCGCCGGCCGAAGAAGATGATCAGCCAGAAGGCGAGGAAGGGCAGGACCGGGATGAGCCAGGCCGCTTCAGACATGTCGGCTCCGCCGCTTCTGCAGGTGCGCGTAATGTGCGGACATCTTCATCCAGATCGGGTCATCCGTGGGGGGACCAGGGAGCCGAGCCAAAGGGTCCCCGTGTAGTGCAGTCGGGGAACGGCTCGGCTCTCCGGTCCCCCGGGCGCTACCATTTCATCAGGTTGATCTCGTCGACGTGGATGGTCTCGAGGCTCCGGTAGGCGGCCATGACCAGCGCCAGTCCCACCGCGGCCTCGCACGCCGCGAGCGTGATGACGACCAGGGCGAAGATCTGTCCGGAGACGGCGCCGGGCGCCACGTAGCGGTTGAAGGCGACGAGGTTGATATTCCCCGCGTTCAGCATCAACTCGATCCCCATGAGGATGGCCACGGCGTTCCGGCGGGTGAGCACCGCGTAGAGTCCCAGGCAGAACAGGATCGTGCTGACGACCAGGAAGTGCGTGAGCCCGACCTGCATCCCCTACTCCTCTCTCCGGGCGATGACGATCGCCCCGACGAGGGCGATGAGCAGCACGAAGCTGGTCACCTCGAAGATGAGCACGTAGTTGGTGAGGAAGGCGGTCCCGATCGTCCGCACGCTGTACTGCGGGAGCTCGCCGCCGGCCGTGGGCCAGACCGTCCGCGAGAGGGTGATGAGGATGAGGAAGGCCATCCACACCGCCGCCGTCGCGCCGAGGGGGACCTGCCCCGTGACCTGGCGGACCATCGTGCCCGAGCCGCCCTCCGTGAGCATGATGACGAAGAGGATGAGCACGGTGATCGCACCGGCGTAGATGAGGACCTGGATCCCGGCGACGAATTCGGCGTGCAGGAGGATATAGAAGCCGGTGACGCCGAGGAACGTCGGGACGAGGGAAAGCGCGGCGCGGACGATGTTCCGGCTCGTCACGACGACGACCGCGGGTCCGAGGATGAGTGCCGAGAGCGCGATGAACGCGGCGAGCTCGCCCATCAGCGCGCCACCGTGAGCAGGAACCCCGTGAGCAGCAGGTTCAGCAGTCCGGCCGGGAGCAGCACCTTCCAGGACAGGTTGAGGAGCTGATCGAGCCGCAGGCGCGGGTACGTCCAGCGCATCCACATGAGGAAGAACACCAGCGCGAACATCTTCGCGAAGAACCAGACGATGGTCGGGAGCACCGGCTGCCGGTGGAGCGCGCTACCGAGGACCATCACGGCGCTGAGCACTGCTCCGAGCAGGGCAAGCGCCAGGATCGGCCGGAGGAGATAGACGGTGCGGAGCGCGGAGAACCGGATGAACGCCGCCATCCCCAAGGCGGCGAGGCCGAGCGCCACCCACAACCAGGGGGGGAGATTCGGCTCCAGCCATCCGCCGAGGAACAGCACCGACGCGAGCGCCGCCATCCCGAACATCTCTCCGTACTCGCCCAGCTGAAAGAGGGCGAAGCGCATGCCCGTGTACTCGGCGAAGTAGCCGGCGACCAACTCCGACTCCGCCTCCGGAAGATCGAAGGGCACACGGTTCACTTCCGCGGTGGCGGCGGCGAGGAACAGCACCGCCGCGAGCAGGCCCAGCGGTGGAAACTTGAAGAGGAACCAGCCCCCCCGCTGCGCCTCGACGATGCCCACGGTGGAGAGCGTGCCGGTGAACATCGCCACCCAGAGGATCCCCAGCGCCAGGGGAATCTCGTAGCTGATCATCTGCGAGGCGGAGCGCAATCCGCCGAGTAGAGCGTATTTGTTGTTGCTCGACCACCCCGCGGCGAGGATGCCGATCACGGTGATCGAGGCCATCGCCGCAAAGTACAGCACCCCGATGTTGATGTCGCGGACGATGAGCACCCGTCCGAATCCCGTGCCGAAGGGGATGACCACCCAGTCCAGGAGCGCGGCGACGGCGACGATGAGCGGGGCGCTGTTGAAGATCAAGGCATCCGCGCGGCGCGGCGTGATGTGTTCCTTCTGGAGCAGCTTCACCGTGTCGGCGATGGTTTGGAGCAGGCCGTACGGCCCGACGTGCTTGGGACCGATGCGGGCCTGGATCCATCCGCTGATCTTGCGCTCGAAGTAGACGCCGTACATCGCCCCGACGATGGCGAGGAACGTGAAGATGACGACAGCGAGGATGATCGCCTTCAGGATCTCAACGAACCAGGCCACGGCTCACACCCACTCCAGGGCGCCCTTCCGCCAGGCGTAGATGAGCCCGACGAAGAGGATAA
>DATDEG010000254.1:0-15797 GCA_036523465.1 bacterium | reverse complement strand
GAAAACTCCATCGTTCCGCCGACGCGGAGTTGCCCTTCGAAGGGGCTCAACGCCACCCGCGCCTCGTCGAGGTACAGGGCGCGCGCCGGCCGCCAGGTGGGACGATCGATCGTGATGCTGTAGCCTTTGCCGCCCTGGATCGGAAGTGGAACGCCCAGGGCAGCAGACAACGCCCCGGACCAGGCTCCCGCCGCAATGAGGAACAGATCACCACCCACTTCCCCATCGCTGGTGACCAAGGCAACCGCCGACCTCGTTCCCGCGCGCACGTTGCGCATATCGGCTGCTGCAGGCCCCGTGTCATATCGCGCGCCGGTGACGGAGACTCCCGCGCGTATCTCTACCGCCATGTCCTGCAGGCGGCGCAGAAGACCGGCCACAAGCGACTCCGGCCTGACATGCCGCTCCTGTCCGACGAGGATCCCGCCGGCCACCTCCGCGTGGACGCGCGGCTCCAATTCACGTACTTCATGGGATTCCAGCGGTTGCGGGGTCACACCGACTTCCCGCCCCATGAACTCCAGATCCTGCTGAACCTCGTCGCGGGCGGCGCGGCTCAGAAAGAGGAACAGTACGCCGGACTCATGCATCTCGAACTCGACGCCTTCTCTCCGGAGGCGGTCGAGGATCGTCATCGCCGGGACGGCAAGGTGCACCAGGGCCTCGAGGCCCGCGTGATAATCGCGTGAATTGCAATGCCGCCAGAAGCGCCAGAGCCAGCGTGCCAGTGAGAGATCCGCCCTCGGCGCGATGTGCAGGGGACTGCTGCGATCGAACATCCGTCGGATGGACTGCCGCACCAGTCCGGGAGCCGGCAGCGGCCGGGCAAAGGACGGCACGATCCACCCCATGTTACCGGAAGAGCAGCCGGATCCCGGCACTGATCGATCTAGGACCGTCACCTCGAATCCGTTCCGGCGCAGCTCGTAGGCGCACATGAGACCGATCACGCCGGCGCCGACGATGACGACCCTGCTCACCGCCTGGCTACCGCCTGCGCAAGCGTCCGAGCGTACCCCAGGGTATCGCGCATCGCCTCGTAGTCGACGTTGTCCGAGGTATCCGTGGGCCAATGCCAGTTCGGCGGGAGACCATCCTCGAGCCGGATCAGCGTGAGGCACGGGTGCCCCGCGCGCGCAAAGGGGAGCGTGTCGAAGTACGCGAGGGTGTAGGTGATGGGTTTCGCCCCCTCGAGCAGGAACGCGGTGTCGACCAGCCTCCCCCGAAACGGTACTACTCCAAGCATCCCTTCGCCCGTTGCATAGTACAGTGCGCCGGCCCCGACGTTGTCGATGTTGAGGACCGGCGTGTCGCGGGGCAGTGCGATCCGGCGCAGGAACGCGCGGGCACCCTGGGCGCCGACCTCTTCCGCACCGGTAAGGAGCAACCAGACTTCCGTGCCGGCGATCGATTCCGCAGCAAGATCGAGGAACAGCGCAGTGGCCACAGCGACGCCGCTGGCATTGTCGTTCGCCCCGTTCACATATGGTGCCGTCCGTTCGCGGTAGAGCAGCAGCCCTGCCTGCACCAGGAAGTACACGCCGATGAGGCGGGCAAGCAGCGGCGCCCACATCGCCGCCGGGATCAGGAGCCCGGCCAGCCCCGCAGTGATGAGGAAGTTGAGGCGGAAGCCGCGCACCCGTTTCGGATCGTAGGCGAAGAAGGTCTTGGCGCTGTCGTAGTGGGCCATGAGGACGAATTTCCGTGGTCCCGAGCCGGCGCGGGCGATGAGATTCTGTGAGCGGGAACGATGGATCCACCGGTCCCAGGGCGCGCCCACGCCGCTGAAATACGCCCAGAACCAATACGCGCCCAGCAGCACGAGCCAGGTCGCGGGATAGAGGCCCCCGGCCGCGAGCAGGAGGCAGATGCCGAGCAGCTCCCAACTGTAGGTCCGGGGTGCGGCGAAGAACTGCGACTCCACGGTGTGTCCGCGGGCGGTGATGTAATCGCGCAGGAATGATGCGGCCTGGAGCTCGTACTCGGTCCCACTCCCACGGTGGGGAAGCGCGGTGAGCCCTGCGTGAATGCCGAGGAGATCCTCCGTGCTCATTCCGTCTCCTCTGCTGACATTCGCCGTTACGATCCCAACAATCCCTGCGGCAGCGCGCCGCCCGACCCCACGCAGGGAAATCCAGCAGCGGTCCGATTCCGGCTCAATAAGCGGATCGAGGACATCGGCTGGGGTCTCCTGTTGATCCTGACTGGGGGATCCTGCTGATCCCCGACTCGCAGGTGCCTCAGGGGAGCTGGCTCATCGGCGCGGGGATCATCCTGCTCTGTCTGAACGTTGTCAGCTACTTCAATGGCATCAGGCAAACTGGTTCAGCTCACTTATGGGGATCATTGCGCGCATCGCCGGTGCGGGCGAATTCTCTGGCCTCGACCTGCCGCTCTTTCCGATCTTTTCTGATCGTCATCGGGGCGAGCCTGGTTCTCAAGCCCTTCTTCAAGGAGGTCTCCTAACATGGACGGACGCATCATCGATGGAGCTGTCGGGGAAGGAACGTCGTGTTCGGTATCGGGCTCTTCCTCTTGCTGGGGGTAGCCGTCGGAATCCCGCTGACGATCGATTTCTTCGGAGGGTCGGTTCTCGCGGAGGAGCAGTATCGGATCTGGAAGGTCATCCACGGCTACGGCATCTTCCTCGGGTTCATCAACTACTTCTTCGGGCTCAGCATCCACCGGCTTCTGTTGACGAGAGATCAGAAGGAAGTGTCTCTGGGAACGCTCATCCCCGTAAGCCTGTGCCTCGGCGCCGGCGGCCACCAGGATGAGGGTCCGTAGCCTCACGAATGGAGATCGTATGTCCTTCCTCCAGCGGCTCAGAGGCCTCATCCGGACGCGGCCCGTGACGGCCGATGCGCATGCGCTGGCCTTCTACGTCCGCTGCAACCGCTGCGGCGAGGTCATCCACATCCGCGCCGACCGTCGGTGGGATCTCCTGCAGGAATTGGGCGAGGGAGTGACCGGGTACAGCCTCCACAAAGACGTGCTCGGGACGCGATGCAACGCCCTCATGCACATGCTGGTCCGGTTCGATGGGAACTACAAGATCACGCACCAAGAAGTCGACGGGGGCCGCTTCGTCTCCCAAGCCGAGTACGAAAGCGAGCGGCCGTCAGACCCTGACCGCCCGGGAGCAAACTAGCGACGTTTCCCGCGTAAGCCGGACAGGATCTGCTGCGGCTCTAAGGGCTTTCTGACCCCTCGCCAGAATCTCTTGCCGCCGGGCTCGCCTCGGACGTCACGGAAGATCTCCAGGTTGTTGCCGCTCGGATCTTGGAAGTAGATCGACCAACTGATGCCGTTGTTCACCAGGGTCACGGGCACGCCCGCTCTGGTCAGCGTCTGGTAGGCTCGGGCAAAGGCCCGCCTCCCCCGAACTTCGAACGCGATGTGATCCACTCCAGTTTCCACTTTTCCCGGAGGGGTCTTCTCAGCAGATTGAAACAGAGCCACAACGTGATGCGCACGGCTACGGGAGAGAAAGGCAAAGTCGTTGCCCCCGCGCTCGATGATGTGGAGCCGGAGGAACCGTGTGTAGAATTCAACGGCCCGGTGCAGGTCGGAGACATTGAGTCTCATGTGGGCCAGCACCGGTTGGTATGATGGCATACGCGTAGGCATCGTCGGATTTACAGGGCAAGCGATCTAGCTATCCCTCTCTTCGCCGCCTCACGATACAGATCATTGCAGTAACAGGTCGCCAGGGCCAGAAATAATGATGCTGGCCCGCGAGATTCCGCACTCGGGCACTGATCCGCACCGCACACCTCCACCAGTTTCAGATGCAGGTGATTCTTGATGCCGGCGGCTACTCATCATGCTTCCTTGGCTCGATTCATGGGTCCCCGGACTTGCAGCGTGTTTCCGGCACCAACCGGATCGGCCGACGCCGGCCCGCTTCTGGCGACAAAGCGCCGCGGCCCAGGCGGAGTGGGGTGGTTGCGATACTTCAGGCTTAGGTTCCCAAAGCGATCGGACTTGGAACGACTGGTGCCGGGAGGGGGATTTGAACCCCCACGGGAACCCCATACGCCCCTCAAGCGTACGCGTCTGCCAATTCCGCCATCCCGGCAGGTCTGTATGCAGTTGGTCGTGCGTCGCCTATCTGAGGAACGTCAGGTAGGCGGAGGTAAGGACGAACAGGACCGACACCACCGCGGTGATCCGCGTGAACAGCGTCTCACGCGGGCGCGGACCGTGGAACATCCGCGCGCTACCGCCGATAGCGCCGAGCCCCTCGCCCTTCGGCCCCTGGAGCAGGATGACCCCGATCACCAGGAAGGCCAGGATGAAATGGATCGTCAAGACCGCCGTTTCCACCATCAACCTCCAGATAGCAACACCCCGGTATCGGCCGGGGCACTGGATATTCTAGCATGAGCGACGGCGGTGCACCATTGGCGGCACTGGCGGGGCCTAGGAACCTCCACCCTCAATGGGGAACCGGCGCAGCCGGGTCGCCCGTGCAGCGGCGGCTTCGAGAGCAGGATCTCGTCTAGGCTCCCAACGCTCGATCACGGCCACAGTCAGGCTCAGCGGGGCACCGTCCACCACGTGGCGGACCTGAAGAGCGGCACCGAGCGCGGCAGCCTCGTGAAGCGCCGGCCGCTCCACGAGCACGCCAAAGATGTCGGCGCAGATCTGCCCCCAGGCGTTGGAGGCGGCTCCACCGCCGACGAGGGTGATCGTCGACACCTGCACGCCTGTCCGAACGAGGGCCTCGACGGCGTAGGCAAGGCCGAACGTGACGCCCTCCACGACGGCACGGATGAGCTCACTGCGGCCGTGGCGGGCCCGCAGCCCCGCGAAGATCCCGGCCGCATGCGGGCGGTTGGGCGTGCGCTCACCGCCTAGGTAAGGAAGGAACGTCAGACCGTCAGCGCCCGGCGCCGACTCTGTCAACGCGCCTTCGAACCCCGCGTGATCAAGCGCGAGGATCGTGCGGATCCAGTCAGTAGCGACCGTTACGTTGAGCGTGCAGGCCAGCGGCAGCCATCCATCGGTGGAGCTGCAGAACGCGGCAGCTTCGCCCTCCGGATCGACCGCCGGCTCAGGGCGGTACGCGAACACCGTTCCGGACGTACCGAGACTGACCACGACAGGCCCGGCCGAGACCGCGCCGGATCCGATGGCCGCGCACATGTTGTCGCCGCCGCCGGCGCTGACCGGGATGCCCGCCGGCAGGCCGAGCGCTTCCGCGGCCTCCGGCCGGAGATGCCCGAGGATCGCCAGCGATGCGCCCACCGGCGGTAACGACGCCTCCCAATTCCGGGCGGGATCTATCGCCGTCAGCACCTGGCTCGAGTATTCGCGGCGGCGGACATCAAAGTAGGCTGTCCCAGACGCGTCACCAGGCTCAGTGGCAAATTCACCAGTCAGCCACAGGTTGATGAAATCGTGCGGAAGGCAGAAGCGCTCTGCCCGGCGGTACGTCCCGGACTCATTGCGCAGCAGCCACGAGACCTTCGGTGCGGTGTAGCCTGGAAGGAAGAGGTTCCCGGTCAGCGCGAGGACACCCGAAGGCCCGCCGAGCCGATCGGTCAACAGCGCGCAGTCGTCGCTGGTCGTGGTGTCGTTCCAGAGCTTCGCTGCCCGGATGGGGCGGTTGCCCGCATCGAGACAGACGAGACCGTGCTGCTGCCCGGAAACCCCAATCCCGGCCACCTGCACGGTTCTGCCCGAGCGGTGAAGCGTATCGGCAACGGCGTCCTTCAGGGCCTTGATCCACCAGGTGGGTTCCTGCTCTCGCGTCCCGTCGGCGTGCTCGATCAGCTCGTGCGGCGCTCGGCCAACGGCGAGGACATCAACATTCTCACTGTCAATGAGGATGGCCTTGGTGGACTGCGTGCCGCAATCGATCCCCAGAAACGCCCGCACACCCGTCGCCATCGCCGGTACCGTGCTTCTCCTCAGGCGGGGAAGCAACGATCCCCTACTCGAGGTTGGTGTGCCGGGAACTCATCTCCCCGAACGCCTGGCCGGTCCGGCGGGCCAGTCTCAGTACGACGTAGTCCAGGAAGAGCCACATCGCCTGCTCGTAGAGGGAGCCCATCGGCTGGATCGACGGTCGTTCGCCTGCACCGGCCCCCATCGTCTGTCCCGGGATGAGGACGACATCGTCCGCCCGCCGCGCCAGTTCCGCGTCGCGATTTGCGGTCAGGATCGCCACGTGTCCGCCGCTCGCCCGCACCACGCCCATGAGCGCGGAGACCGTGGAAAAGAATCCGGGACCCGAGCTGGTCACTAGGAGATCGCCGCGTCCCAAGTGGGGCGTGGTCATGTCGCCGACCACGTGGGCATCAAGACCCAGATGAAACAAGCGCATGCAGAAGCTGCGCAGGACGAGGCCCTCGCGGCCGACGCCGTACGTGAAGATCCGTCCGGCGGCGGCGAGGCGCTCCACGAACGCCTGCGTCTCGGCTTCGGAGATCTTGAGGACCACCTCGCGCAGCTCATCGACCATCTGCGCCCGCACGTCCACGTCAATGCTCATCGGTCCGCCTCCATCACGCGGTGAGCCGCGCGGCCTCCCCACCGCCAAGAGCATCCTGCAGCATCACCATAGTGTGCCGCACGTCCTCATAGACGTACTCATCAGTATCCTCAAACGCATAGATGAGCTCGACGTACTGGAGCCGGTCGGAGGCCTCGTAGCGCTCGACGGTGCGCCGGATCAGCTCGGGGCTGAGCATCCCCTGCTTGGCGAAGCTCCAGTGACGGTCCATCCGCCCGTCCGTCTGCTGAAGGTGGAAGCAGTCGATGTAGGGCAGGACGGTCGCCAGCCAGAGATCCATGTCCGCCTGCTCCTTGAAGAGCGGCTCAAAGAGGACGTGGCCCCAGTCCACCAGCAGTTTCACGGGGACGGCCGTCCCCTCGAGATCCCGCATGAGCTGCAGGCTCTCCTGAGCGGTGCTCGGGAATTCCGTCGCCAGAGGGGTCGGCTCGACGAGGATCTTCTTCAAGCCGGCCTGCTTCGCGTACGCGGCAAGCTCGCGGACGAGGTCCAGGACCTCGCCGTAGATGGTCTTGCGGCGCGCGGGATCCAGCGCGTCCTCATGGCTCATGCCTCCCAGCGGTGTGCCGATGCACTCCGCTTCCATCACGGCGGTCATGTCCACGGCCCGCTTGAAGAATTGCAGGGAGATCTGCCGCTGCTCCATCCCCGGCGCGAGCAGTTGCGGATAGGTGTACGCGGCCAGGCCGCCAAACGTGCCGCCGACGCGGAGCCCCTCCTGCCTGAACACCCGGCTCCAGCGCCGGGCGAGCACGTCGCGTTCGCGCACCGGCCACCACGGGTCGATGAGGTCCCAGGTGAACTGCACATCTCGCGTGTGGAAGTCGTCCCTGATCATGGGCGCGAGTAACTCCGGCGTCTGCCACCGCTTCACGGCGAAGGACAGGTTCAGCCCGATCTTCATGCCGGTCCCTCCGATCTATTGCCTGGCCTTGGCGATCTTCCGGGATATGGCGTCAAGCGAGATCGCGGCCACGACGATCATGCCGCTGACCGCCGTCTGCAGGTACGGTGAGACGCCGACGAGCACGATGATGTTCTGGACAACGCCGATGATCGCGGCCCCGAGCAGCGCGCCTGCCGGGCTTCCCACGCCTCCGGTGAGCGCGACGCCGCCGATGACCGATGCCGCGATGGAATCGAGGACCCACGTCTCCCCGATGCTGGGCTGCGACGTGCCCAGCCGGGCGACCATGACCATCCCGGCCAGCGCCGACAGCAGGCCGACCCCCATGAAGGTGAGCATCCGCACCAGGTTCACCGGGATGCCGAGGATCTGCGCCGCTTCCCGGCTGTTGCCGATGGCGTACATGTACCGCCCAAAGGGAGTGTACATGGTCACAAAGACGACAACGAGCAGCACCAGCAGCATGATCACGAAGGGCATCGGGATGCCGAGCACGATGCCCTGCCCCAGAAAGTAGATCTGAGGCGGAATGTCCACGATGGCTTTCCCCTCTGAGATCACCAGGTTAATCCCCAGATAGACCCCGGCCATGCCCACCGTTACCACGAGGGCGTTGAGTTCCAGGAAGGTGACCAGCAAGCCGTTCACCAGGCCGAAGATCGCGCCGAACACCAGACCCAGGACGAACGACAGGAACGGATCGACGCCGAACCAGACCATCAGTATGCCGCCCAGCACGCCCGACAGCCCGGCGATCGCGCCGACCGACAGATCCAGCTCCCCAAGGATCAACAGACACGCCTGGCCCATCGCGACGATGCCCAGGAATGCCAAAGACCGGATGACCGACTGCATGTTGAAGGCACTGAGAAAGTATGGCGACGCCACGGACGCGATCGCGATGATCAGGAGGAACGCGATCAGTACTCCGCCGGTCCGCGCCTGCCGGACGCGGGTCACCACGCGGGCCACGGCGGAGGGACGAGCGGCACCCTCCTTCACCGCGGCCTTTGCTGGCGGGCCCACGGGTTCCGGCGCAGCCCTCATTGGAGCGGCCCATTCCTTCCGTTCGTCTTTTCACCGATCATCGCCCTGAAGACCTCGTTCTTGCTGGAGGCCTCCGTCAGAAACTCGCCGACGATCCGGCCATTGTACACGGCCACGACGCGGTTGGCACAGCGCAGCAGCTCATCCAGGTCGGATGAGATGAAGATGATGCCGACCTCGCCCCCTTCGACGAGGTTCCGCATCAGCGCGTACAGATCGGTCTTGCTGCCCACGTCGATCCCCTTGGTCGGCTCATCGAGGATGAGGACCTTCGGCGAGGAGGCCATGGCGCGCCCGATGATGGTCTTCTGCTGGTTGCCTCCGCTGAGGAACATGATCGGCCGTTCCAGGGACGCGGTGCGGATGTCGAAGGCCTGGGCGATCCGCTGGGTGAGGACCTCCTCTCGGCCGGCCGAGATCATTCCTCGTGTCGTGATCTGGGGAAGCGCTGAGATGCTGATGTTGTGTCGCACGCTCAGCAGCGGGAGGATCCCCTGAGCCCGACGTTCTTCGGGCAGGTAGACCAACCCGGCATGGATCGAGTGGTGCGTGTCGCCCAGCCGCAGCGGCCGGCCGTCCAGCCGGACCTGTCCGCGCTTGGCGGGCAGATACCCGAAGATCGTCTGCATGATCTCGGACCGCCCAGCGCCCACGAGGCCTGCAAAGCCGAGGATCTCCCCGCGGCGCAGCGTGAAGCTGACGTCGCTGAACCCACGGCCTGTCAACCCCTCCACCTCCAACGCCACGTCCTGGGCCGCCTGCGCCCTCGGCCGGAAGGTGAACTTCTCGTCGATGTCGCGCCCGGAGATCTGCCGGATCAGTGTGGGACGATCCACGTCCTGCATCTCCGCATACGCGACTTTCATGCCGTTCCTGAGCACCGTGACCTCGTCGCAGAGGTCGAAGATCTCGTCTAGCTTGTGAGAGATGAAGATGATACTGCGGCCTTCATTCTTCAGCTGGCGGATCACGTCGAACAGGCGGCTGATGCTCTTCGTGGTCAGGCTGGTCGTCGGCTCGTCCAGGATGAGCACCTTGCACAGCCGGTTGGCGGTGGCCCGGGCGATCTGAAGGAGCTGCTGGTTGGACACAGAGATGTCCTTGGCCAGCCGCGACGGCGGCACGTCGATCTGGAACAGCTCAAGCCAGCGCGCCGCCTCCGCGTACAGGCGGCTCTGACGGATCAGCACGTCCTTGAAGCCGGCCTTGCGGAACGGCATGAACAGGTTCTCCGCCAGGGTCATGTTGCGGAACAGATCCAACTCCTGGGGGACGTAAGAGACGTTTGCGAAGATACGGGGATGCGCGAAGGCATCCTCCTCTTCGATCCGCACGGTGCCTCTGTCGGGCCTGAGCACGCCGTCCAGGATCTTCACCAGCGTGCTCTTCCCGGCACCGTTCTCACCGACGATGCCATGAATCCGTCCCAACTCAAACGACACGCTGACGTCGTCGACGGCGACCACACCGGGGAACGCTTTCCTGATCCCGCTGGCTTCTAGGACCACCATCTCCAGGGTCCCATAAGTCGATGGTGCCCGGGGCACCGACGGCCGAAGGACATTACCGCGGTGGCCCCGGGCGCCATGAACCGAACCAGTATCGTTCTACCTAGTCCTTCCAATAAGTCTCGACGTTCTGCTTGGTGATGACCCAGACACCGGTGTCGATCCACTTGGGCGCCGGCATCCCGTTCTTCCGATTGAACAGCGCCAACACCGCCCACTGCCCTTGCACGAGCGGTTTGGTCGAGGAGGAGGCCTGCATCACGCCCTCGCGGATGTACTTCAAGATCTCCTTGGGCGTTTCGTCGAGGCCGACGTGCAGCACCTTTCCGGTGAGACCGGCTTCCTTGATGGCAAGGCTGACACCAACCGGGCCCGCTGCGTCGCAGTCGACGAAGCCGTTGAGATCAGGGTGTGCAGCCAGAATCGCCTGAGCCTGCTTGTGGGCTGTCTCGATATCGTCGTTGTCGATGCCTTCCGCGACGACCTGGATCCCCGGATACTTCTTGAATTCGTCCTTGTGGCACTGATAGCGAATCCGGTGATTGACGGCGGTGGGGAAGCCCTGCATGATCGCGACCTTGCCCTTGCCGTTCAGAAGTTTCACCAGGATTCGATCGGCGATCCGCGCCTGCTCGCAGAAATCGTTGCCGATGCTGGTACCGACAATGTCCTCAGGGAGGACTGAGTCAAACGCGGCCACGGGGATCCCAGCGCGGATGATCGACTGGAGCACGGTCTTGTTGCCCGCTGCGTCGAGCAGGTCCACCGTGATGCCGTCCGGCTTGGTGGCTGCGGCTTGCTCCAGGATGTTGTTCTGAAGAACGACGTCCGCCTTCGACGGCGCCCGGTAATCGATGACAAACTTCGCTCCCGTCATCTGCTCCAGGAGCTTGGCCTGGGCCTTTGCTCCGTCGACCACGGCATCAAACCATGGATGGACGACTTTGGGGACGATAACGAACCGGTACTGCTTCTGCTTGGGTGCGGCCTGCAGGTTCGCCGGCCCGGTCTGCACCAGCGTCAACGCCATCACCATCGCCACGGAGAGCAGTAACATGACGACGGCCGGTGTAACCACCCGCTTCATAGGCTCCCTCCTCTTCGCTCTACCTCAGGGTATGGTCTTCGTGCGACTCAATTATCGAATTGCGATGTTACCCGTGGAAATCGGGCCATGACCTGATAGGTCGAGGAGAGTGTTGCCCTACTGAACTGAAGAGTGAAGAGAAGGAATCCCTGGACCCGGCAGCCAGAGCATGGAAAGCTAGGATGGAGGTCGGGGGTGCCTAGCCGTTGCGTTCTGCTCGAAATCCCTCCAGCAGCGCACGGACGATGAGCACGAACGACGCGGCCCCCGGATCTTCATGACCGATCGACTTCTCGCCCAGATACCTGGCCCGTCCTTTGGTGGCCTTCATCTGCGCGGTAGAGCGCCGCCCCTCTTCCGCCGCTCGGAGCGCCATCTCCAGCGCCTTGTCCATGCCGACCCCCTCTCCCGCGGCGCGCTCCAATGCCGCGACCATCGGGGCCAGCGCATCCACCATCGTCTTGTCGCCGACCTTCGCCTGGCCGATCGCCTGAATGGCGTCGAGTGCCCGCCGGAACGCCTCGGCCAGATCGGCCACATCTAACGCTTCGCGCCCCTTGGCCTGGGACGCCAGCTCGGTGAACAGCGCGCCGAAGACAGGACCGGTGGCACCGCCGATGACCCCTGTCAGCGATGACCCGACCATCTCGACAATCGTGCCGATGTCCCGGTCCGCCACGGCCCGGAGCCGCTCGGCAACGCTGTGAAAGCCCCGCGCCATGCTGATCCCGTGGTCCCCGTCACCGATGGCCGCGTCCATGCGGCTCAGCGCCTCCATCTGCTCGTCGAAGGTCGTGATCATGCGGTTGAGGGCGGCAATGAACGCGCCCTTGGTCAGCGTCTCCATCCGGCCTCCTCTCGACGCCGTTCCCGAGATCAGGGCGGAAGAACGCCGTCGATCAGAACGGATTCCTGCTGAATCCCGGGGCCCAGCCCGGATCATCCCACAGTGACCGCAGCTCATCGTCCAGCCGCATGAGGGTGAGAGAGCATCCCGCCATCTCCTGAGACGTGCAGTAGCTCCCGGCCAGCCCTTCATGCACGGTGAGCCCGCTCGCCTCGAGGATCCGGCGGGCGGAGCGGGCCAGGATGAGCAGTTCCATCAAGGTGGTCGAACCGTACCCATTGATGAGCAGATTCACCTGATCTCCAGGCCTGAAGGGGAGATCGGGCAGGATCCGCTCGATCATCAGACCGCACGTCTCGTCGGCCGTCTTCAGCGTGGTGCTCTCCACGCCCGGCTCGCCGTGCAGGCCCATGCCGACCATCATCTCGTCGTCGCCGATGCTGAAGATCGGCGTCCCGGTCGCGGGGAGCGTGCACGAGCTCAGGGCTACCCCGAGCGACCGGCACTGATCGCGGGCTTTCACCGCCACGCGATTGACCTCCTCGAGGGGCCAGCGGCGCTCCGCGGCCGCGCCGGCGATCTTGATGACGAAGAGATCGGCAGCCGTCCCGCGCCGCTCATCCTCCTGTCCACGGGGGGCCGAAGCGATGTCGTCCCACACCCGGACGATCTTCACGGAGATGCCCTCGGCCGCCGCCCTCTGCGCGGCGAGACCAAAGTTCATGTTGTCTCCGGTGTAGTTGCCGTACACGAACAGAACGCCGGCGCCGCCGTTCACGGCTCGAACGGCCTCCAGGATGAGATCGGGACCCGGCGAGGTGAAGATCGCGCCCTGAACCACCGCGTCCCCAAACCCCTTGCCGATGAACCCCAGGAAGAGTGGCTCGTGTCCGCTGCCGCCGCCGATCACGACCCCAACCCGGCCGGCTTGGGGCATCGCGCGGCGGACGAGCACGTTCATCCCCGGCAATTGCCGGAGATCCCGGCCGTGGAGGGTCACAAACCCTTGGACCAGCTCGTCGGCTACGTGCATCGGATCATTGATCAGTTTCTTCATCTTCATGGGCTGCCCGTCGCCTCCAGTCTCTGGCCGCCCCGCCGTGCCCCTTCGAAGGCCTGGATACACGTGATGAACGAGGTCACGTCCCACGAGGCTCGGCCGATGAACAGGCCGTCGATCAACGGCTGCCGGGCGAAGGCGGCCACATTTCCAGGTTCCACGCTCCCGCCGTAGAGGACCGCGACCGCCGAGGCGATCCGATCGCCGTACGCCTGCCCGACGGCGGTCTGGATGACGCCATGCATGGCATTCGCGTAGGCGGGTTCGGCCGGCGTTCCGGACTCTCCGATGGCCCAGACCGGCTCATAGGCGAACATCACATCCTGGACCCGATCCTCCGGCACATCCCTCAAAGCAATCGTGACCTGACGGATCACGGCGTCGTTGCCCACGTTCCCATCACGCTCGACCGCGGTCTCTCCGACGCACACCAGCGGACGCAGCGTGTGCTGAAACGCGGCGAGGACCTTGCGATTCACGGTCTCATCGGTCTCGCCGAATTGAGCCCGCCGCTCAGAATGCCCGAGCTCGACCAGGCTCACGCCCACGTCGCGCAGCATCCCGGGTGAAATCTCTCCTGTAAACGCTCCGCCGTCGCTCCAGTGCATGTTCTGCGCGCCGACGATGACTCCGGAATCCTTCAGCACCTGGCCCACGGTCTGGAGCGCCGTGAACGGCGGGACGACGAAGATGCGGGCCCGAGCGGGGTGCCCGGCCAGGTAGTCGGCGAGCCTGGCCGCATACTCTCTCGCTTCCTTCACGGTCTTGTTCATCTTCCAGCCGGAGCCCAGCCATCCAGACGCGGGAGAGGTGGGGCCGCGCCGGATGGAGGCGGAGGGACGAGTCCGGCTACCGGTCGGCCTTCGGGGCATGATACCGTGCGTCGATCTGTTCGATCTTGGCGACCTTCGGGGCAGAGCGCCCGCCCTGGAATTCACTGGCCAGCCAGATGTCGACGAGCTTCCTGGCCACGGCGGGACCGATGATCTCGCTCCCCATCGTCATGATCTGCGCGTTGTTGCTCGCCCGGGCGCGCTCGGCGGTGTGCGGGTCGTGCACGCAGACGGCACGGATCCCCGGAACCTTGTTGGCGACGATGGCCATGCCGGCGCCCGTGCCGCACACCAGGACGCCGCGGTCGTACCGGCCCTGACGCACCGCCTCGGCAACGGCGAGACCAACATCGGGGTAATCGACCGGCTCCTCGCTCCTCACGCCCAGATCATCGACCTCGTAACCTTTCTCGCGGAGGTAGTCCCGGATGGTGTCCTTCAGATGCAGGCCGTAGTGATCCGAACCGACGACGATCTTCCTGCTCCGCGCCGAATCGTCCATGCCCTCGCTCCTCGCCTGACCCGAGTCGGCAATCGTCCTGACCGCACCGATGACCGTGAGTCCAACAGTATTCTTGGGCCATCCGGACCGCAGGGGGTATCGGATGGAGAATGTATCGTGCCGCGCACCCCCCGGGACGGCGAAACCGGTGTCGGGCGTACCAGTTCTGGGTAAAGCGTGCCAGGTGCGGATCACGGGTCGTTGGGCTGCCACCTGGCTTCCGCTCATCCAGCGCGCGGCGATCTGGGGCCTGCTCGTTGCCCTCCTCGTCTACGCGGCCTGGCCCATGCTGCCCTGGGGACGGTCCCGGACGCGCACGGTGGTCGTATACGGCTTCAGCATCCTCGGCGAGGTGATGAACGAGGGCATCTTCCCGGCCTTCCAGGCGCAGTGGCAGCAGCGCCATGGCGAGCGGGTCGAATTTATCAGCGCCTTCGCCAGCTCCGGAACGGTGACGAACCAGCTCATCCTCGGCGTGCCGGCAGAAGTTGCCATCCTCTCGCTTGAGCTGGACGCTCTGCGCCTGGCCGACCGGGCGGTCGTGCGCGGCCCCACCTGGCGGGATCTTCCACACCACGGGGTCGTCAACCGCACGCCCTTCATAATCATGGTGCGCCCGGGGAATCCAAAGCACGTCCGGGACTTTGACAGTCTCGCGACGCCGGGGGTCGGGATCGTGCATCCGGATCCCCTCACGTCGGGAGGTGCGCAGTGGGCCATCTTGGCCGAGTACGGAGCGGCCCTGCGGCGGACGCGCGATCCCGCCGCCGCCGAGCGGCAACTGCTCGGGATCTGGCGGAACGTCGTGGCCCAGGCATCCTCCGCCCGCGCCACGCGTAGCCAGTTCGAGAACGGGTTCGGCGATGCGCTGATCACCTACGAGCAGGAAGCCGTGCGGGATCGCGCCCGCGGCCGGCTGAAGGCGGACGTCGTGTACCCTCGGAGCACGATCCTCAGTGAGCACACCGTGGTCGTGATTCAGAAGAACATCCCAGGAAGGGACCGCGCGCTCGTCAGCAGCTTCGTCAACTTCCTCTGGAGTGAGCCCGCGCAGCGGATCTTCGTGGAGTACGGCTTCAGGAGCATGGACGATCGCCTGAATCGCGACGGACAGGGTTTCGGCAGGATCGACGATCCGTTCTTGGTGCGCGATCTCGGCGGATGGAAACGCGCGAAAGCAGACATCGTCGAGGCGGTCTGGAAGCGCAAGGTTCTGCCGGAGGTCGGGCGGTGATCGAATCCACCGCTGTTGGCCGCGGAAGACCGGCTGTCGTGCCGGTCTCACTGCTCCTGCTCGTGCTCGTGCCGCTCTTATTGATGCCCCTCGCGGCGATCTTCGTCTTCGCCGGCAGCAGCGGGCCGGGGCGCTTCGTGACGGCCTTGAGCACGCCGGATGCTCAGTTCGCTCTCCGGTTCTCGATCCTCATCGCCTTCGGCACGGCGCTGATCAACATGGTGCTCGGTACGTTCGCCGCCTACGTGC